>NZ_JBFRYA010000022.1:0-63646 GCF_040892635.1 Zhongshania guokunii
AATACCAATGTAAATACCGACGCGAGTCAGCAGGGTAATAGCAGTAGTGCTCAAGCTGATACTGGTGGAAGTAGTAGTCAGAATACTACATCTTCCAGCGGAAATAATGGCGGTACGAACGCCGCAGATAATAGTCAGAGTGGAAACAAGCCAGCTGGCAGTGAAAATACGCCGGCAGCTAGTGGCGAAACTGGAGATAGCAGCAATACCAATGGTGCGTCGCCATCGGCTAACTCCGGTAAAGGAAACTCTGCGAAGCCAGCGAGCGGTGATGCTGCGGCAGATAATAGTCAGAGTGGAAGCAATGTAGAGGGTGAAAATGACAGCGTAGATAATTCTCCGCAGAATTCAGCCCCTGTCGCTTCTAACGGCAATGATAGTGCAGACGTACCTGCAGAAAGTGGTTCTAGTAATACCAATGTAAATACCGACGCGAGTCAGCAGGGTAATAGCAGTAGTGCTCAAGCTGATACTGGTGGAAGTAGTAGTCAGAATGAAAGTAAGCCTGAGGGAAATAACAGCGGCAGCGATAATGCACAAGCCAGTGTGGGTGAAAGTCCGGATAACCGCAATGCCAATGGCGCGTCGCCATCGGCTAACTCCGGCAATGGAAACTCAGCGAAGCCAACTAGCGGTGATGCTGCGGCAGATAATAGTCAGAGTGGAAACAAGCCAGCGGGCAACGATAGCAGCCGCGAAAATGCGCCGGTAGGTAGTGGCGAAACTGGAGATAGCAGCAATGCCAATGGCGCGTCGCCATCCGCTAACTCCGGTAATGGAAACTCTGCGAAGCCAACTGGCGGTGATGCTGCGGCAGATAATAGTCAGAGTGGAAGCAATGTAGAGGGTAAAAATGACAGCGTAGATAATTCTCCGCAGAATTCAGCCCCTGTCGCTTCTAACGGCAATGATAGTGCAGACATACCTGCAGAAAGTGGTTCTAGTAATACCAATGTAAATACCGACGCGAGTCAGCAGGGTAATAGCAGTAGTGCTCAAGCTGATACTGGTGGAAGTAGTAGTCAGAATACTACATCTTCCAGCGGAAATAATGGCGGTACGAACGCCGCAGTAAGTAGCCAAAGTGGTGACGGCGCGGGTAATCGTAATGCTGATGGTGCCTCGTCATCTGTCAATTCTGGCAATGGAAACGCGGCCGCAGATAATAGCCAGAATGGAAACAAGCCAGCCGGCAGCGATAGCAGTCGCGAAAATACGCCGGCAGCTAGTGGCGAAACTGGAGATAGCAGCAATGCCAATGGCGCCTCGCCATCCGCTAACTCCGGTAATGGAAACTCTGCGAAGCCAGCTAATGGTGATGGTGCGGCAGGCAATGGTCAGAGTGGAAGCAATGTAGAGGGTAAAAATGACAGCGTAGATAATTCTCCGCAGAATTCAGCCCCTGTCGCTTCTAACGGCAATGATAGTGCAGACGTACCTGCAGAAAGTGGTTCTAGTAATACCAATGTAAATACCGACGCGAGTCAGCAGGGTAATAGCAGTGCGCAATTGAATAATCCAATAACTAATAATGGGTTAAAGAATGGTGCCAATACTGCGGCTAGCAGCGAAAATTCCGTATCGCCAGCGGACCGGCCTGTCAGTAAGACAACTTCACAGGAAAATAACGATATATCGGTAAGTGAGCGCGATGTCGTTTGACGAATAGAGAAATAGATACGGAGCAGAGTAGCTTCGATAGTAACGCCCGAAACAATTCGAATAATGAAGTGCTGCGTCCAGATCTGGCTGTGTCGTCAGTGACTAAACCTAAGGGTAATCGTGGTGCGTTTGAGACGGGAAATAGTGAAGGTAGTGCGCGTTTTGGAAATCGCTACGACGAAATGTCTTTGCAAAGTAAGCAATATTCATCACCTACTGATGATCGCCGTGCGACTGAATCCGGTGTGAGGGGTGATTCGTCGGATAATGTTGGCGCGTTCAATACCGGCACCGCTAGTGCAAAATTGGTGGGAGAAAATGGCATATCTAACCTGGGGTTAAATTCGGAAGGAAGCGAGGTTAGCCTACATAGGGGTGACGCGAATGCTACACGTTATAGTCCTGATCCGCGTGAGCTAAACCATACGGGTAGGGCTGCTCCTTCTGTGGCGTCTCAGGGCGGTGGCGCATACTCGCAGTTAAGGGGGGCTGTGTCGGAACAAATTGTAGATGCAAAGTCTGCCGCTACATGTAAGCTTGAGCCGAGTACAAATTTGCCTTTCGATAATATTAAATTTGACGTAGATAAGGCGGTTCTTAGCGAGCTAGCGCAAGAAACTATTGAGAGTGCTGTAGCGTATTTAAAACTATGCAGCATAGAAATGATTGAGATTGGTGGTCATACCGACTCGGTTATGAGTTCAGATTACAATCACAGTTTGTCGCAAAGGCGAGCAGAGGTGGTTTTAAATTATATGGTGGAGCTCGGTTTCGATTCGGCGAAAGTCCGTGCCCACGGTTATGGTGAAGAGCAGCCAGTTGCTAGTAATGATAGTGTGGAAGATAGAGCTAAAAACCGAAGGGTCGAAATAAAGATAATATCATTTTCAGAGTAGTTGTTTAGCGGGTTTTGTTTTAGAGAAGATCTGTGGAGATGTTGTCTGGCAGAGCGTTTGACGTACTTCGTTCAGTAGGTTTCTTTTGGGTTGTTTGATTCAAAGGGGTGCTTAGTGCCCCTTTGAAGCGAGATATTAACAAATATAGAACGTAGGAATACCCGAATAGCTATTGAGCGCTGCCTTCTGAGTAGGTGGTGTCGACAAATACAAAGCTCACGCCATCACCTGCATTGGTGTCTACTGAGTCGCGAAAGCCTGAACCGGCAATAGCCGCCGTGCCATGGCCACTGCGCACGCCCGCATAAGAAAAGCTTTGGTTTAACGAGCCAATAGACTCTGAAACATCTTCCATTTCAGCTAGCATTGAGTCGCGCATGGTTGCCATGCCTACGGTTACACCTGCGACCATCATCGTGCTCATGAGTGTTAATTCTGCGGCAAGTACAAAACCACCTTGCTTTGATTTACGCTTGGTGTTTCTCATTGTTTTCATTCCTCTACATAGGCGTTTATAACATTTAAAGGCCAATGCCAGCAGGGCCTTTATAAACATTTATTGAATCGCAGTGGAATATCCTTATTAACCAACGCTGATTGATAATCTAACGAGATATCGCAACAAAAAGCACTCGTTAGATTATACGGTAGCCAATATAACTCTTTATTGCGATACGTAGCATTACGCACCTCAGAATAAAAATAAAATTAGGATTTGTTCGCAAATTGCGAATCGTTGGTTTAACGGGACACCTATTTCA
This sequence comes from Zhongshania guokunii, assembly GCF_040892635.1. Lineage (NCBI taxonomy): Bacteria > Pseudomonadati > Pseudomonadota > Gammaproteobacteria > Cellvibrionales > Spongiibacteraceae > Zhongshania > Zhongshania guokunii. Next base: position 3,320 of record NZ_JBFRYA010000022.1, read on the forward strand.
ATAATACTTCGCAAAATGCAAAAACATTTTTGAAAGTGGTAAGTGAAATTACGATTTAAGTGAGTGTGGTGGCGTGCATCGATCGTCTTGTAGTAGCCACCTTTATAATCGCATGATATTAACCGGCCGCAGCCTTGGTGTAGACTGCGCCGGTTGTGATGGTTACGCTATAAACGATTTATGCATTAATCTGTGGTTTGACGTTGGGATGCATAATTCGCACGGCTTGGATTTCCGTGCAGGCATTGGCTATTTCGCCGCGTAACCATCCGCCACCGTCTGGGTCTTTTAAAATGACGCCGATGCCACCAGGACTTTTGATTTTTAAAGTTTGACTATTATGTAAAAAGTCCTCTGTACAGGGTAGGCTGAGGCAGTCGAGGGCTGTTTTGCTGCTTACGGCATCGAAGTTGAAGTGGTACTCGGTCTCGCTTGGCTCGCCAACGCGCGGGCTAAGTGCTGCATCAAGTTCTAATATATTGGTGATGTTTGCTTGTAGCTCCGAACAGTGTTCGGCTGAGAGGTAAGAGAGCACTAGCTGTTTTAATAAGTCATACAGCCGGTCGGGGTTTTGTAACATGGCGGTGTATAAGCGCGCTCTATTTTCATAAACGACCATGCGATCGCTTAAGTCGATATCACTTAATTCACTTTGGTATTCAAGACACACTGCGCGCAGTAAATTGCGCAGCAGAGGCGCAGTAGTAATATTGCCTTGCAAGGCTAAGTAGCGGATCGATAGTGGGAGGAGGTGGCCGTGGGCAAATAGGATGTGCGCGGTAATTAAGAAGTAGCCTTCGATCCCTTGGTCACGCCCAAAGGTGTGGCAGGCGACCACGTATTCTCCTTTGGCTTTGCCGTAACCTGCTACTGGAATAGTTTCGATTTGGTATTCTTCGCGCTTTTCGTAAAACTCGGTGCCGGGCAGTAGTGTGTAGGCGAATATATTTAAGTTTGGAAAAGTGCGCAGCAACTGATCGAGGTTTTTTTCAAATTCAGGTAAATTGTCGCCCGGCAGGCCCCAGATAAGCTCGGCGGCGATGGGTACGCCGGCACTGGCCATTTGCTTGGCAATGGGTTCATATTTGTTCGCGCCCATATTTTTGCGATTGCTTAACTCCAGCGCCAGAGGCGTGAGTGTTTGGAGTGCAAGTTGGTAGTGTGGAAGCAAGCCATTGCGGTGTAATAGCAGTACAATTTCTTGCACCCTAGGACTGTGTTTTTTAGACCAAGAGGTGGCAAAGCTATTTGGAAGACCAGTCTCGGCTTTGAGTTCGCAAATTAGTTGGGCTTTTTCTAAGTCTTCCTTTAATGCGCCAAAATTTGAATCGGCAAGCCAGATATCTTTAATCCCCGCGTCGACGATTCGTCGCCAGTCACTGCGTACTCGCGCCATTGAGAATTGATGCATCTTGGTGCCAATTGCACCGGTACCCCATTCGCAAAATGCACATTTAAATGGACAGCCGCGGCTGGTTTCGTATGATACTGAGTCGTATAGGGGGTTGCCTTCGGCGTCGCTCAAGTCGATAACATCTAGCGCCGATGGCAGTTCGTCAAGCTGGGTGCGGCGCTCGCGCCCACCTGTTTTAATGAGTTCGTCGTTCCGTAAGAATGCTAGACCTTTGATGCTTGCCCAGCTGTTGTTCAGCGGTGCGTCGAGGATTTCTTGGAAGCTTGATTCACCTTCGCCCAAAATAATGAGGTCTATTGGATCGTCAAAAAGGTAGTCTTCAGCCTGTTGAACATGGGGCCCTCCAGCAATACATAATACGTCTGGGCAGCCTGATTTGATTGCATGGATTAAACTTAAAAATTCGGCGGCATTCCACGTGTACATGCTAAAGCCAATGATCGGTCTCTGGCCGGCGTTTAATGCTGCGTGTATCTGGGTTAAAACGGACGCTTGAGCGGTGTTTCTCCATTCGGTCACGGCCTCGCTGTCGCGAAAATGCAGCAATTCAATGTGGTAGTGTTCGGTGTTGCAACCATAGCGTTGATAATAGGCTTTTAGGCCGCCAGTCGTGGTCGGCGCGGCCCAAAATTGATCTGAGTCCATGCTAAATAAAAAAACGGGGCAGGGTGGCGGTGATTGACTCATTATTATTGGCTTCCGATAGGTGGATTAGCTGAAAACGGGCGGCTAAATACACAAAGTTTTGAGCGTTTATTTATTAAAAGAGTAGCAGTGTTTAGGTTGTGAGCCTATCGCTGAAATGTCATTTGGGCAGGGTGTTAATAGCGACATCGCAGCAGTTTTACTTTACTTTGGCTACTGCGATGATGCTGTTGCTTGGGCTAACTAACGCTGGAAGCGTTTCATTAGTTGGGGTAGCTCCGGTAAATCCAGAATTTGCCTGCGAACTAAGTCGAGGCTTAGTGCGGCTACCCAGCTTTGAAATGCCGTGCGATCGAAAGGCAGTTGAAGTTTTATGGCCTTAAGCTCTTGCGCCGTACCCCAGGCGATCCAAACGGTGCCGACTGGCTTGTCTGCGCTGCCGCCATCGGGGCCGGCAATGCCGGTAACGGCGATCGCGATATCAGCGCCTGTTGCCTTGATAGCCCCTAGTGCCATTTGGCGAACGACGTGTTCACTCACTGCGCCATCACTGGCCAAGCTTTCTTCAGAAACATTAAGCAGCTGCGCTTTGACTTGGTTAGAGTAACTAACGATACCGCCCGGATATACTTGGGAGGCGCCCGCTACGCTGGTTAGCTGAGATGCAATAAGGCCGCCGGTGCATGATTCGGCCGTGCATAATTGCAAGTTATTAGCCTTAAGCGCATTTATTGTTGCTGAAGGTAGGCTTATGGGCAGCTCCCCTAGTAGATGGTCGGCCAATAGCTCTGTGACCCTTGGCGTCCATTGCCGTAGCCTGGCCTCGGGATTACTGCCGCGAGTGGTGAGCTTTACTTCCAGTACTGGCATAGAGGCGCGAAAGCCCAGTTCAATATCGTCTGGCCAGTCGCTCAAATGGCTATTTACCATCTCCTGGATGCCTGATTCACCAAGTCCAAAAACGCCCAGCCGCAGTGTTTGGATATGGTCGGAGGGGAATAAATTATCCAAGGTCGGAATAATTTCGTTGCTCAGCATGGGCCGCAATTCACTGGGCACCCCTGGGCTTGCAAAAATAAGGCAGTTTTTGTGTTTTAGTTTGATGCCGACGGCGCTGCCGCGTTCATTTGCGATAATGTCGCAGCCTTTGGGTAGCATCGCTTGTTTATAGTTAGATGCATTGAGTGAAAAGCCTCGTGTTTTGCACCATTGCGTAAGGTGGGCGAGGGCTTGTGGGTGCTCGCAAATTTCAGTGCCGCTAACGCGCGCGAGTGCTACTGCGGTGAGATCATCAACAGTTGGCCCGAGGCCGCCGTTGATGATTAGTACATCAGCGTCATCACAGAGTTGGTTAATTTCGCTACAAAGGCGGTCTAGCTCATCGCCAACGGTAACCTTTTTATTGATTCGCCAGCCGTAATCTTTGATTTGCTCGGCAATCATGGCGGAGTTAGAGTCAATTATATCGCCAGCCATAAGTTCATTGCCGGTGAGGAGTAGGTGTAGCTTCATTCAGTTTATCCATTTTTGGCGTTGTTGAGGGCTGTCGCTAAGTTGTATATTGAACGGCGCAAGCAGCTGAGTCATGATTTACATAGTAATATCTTTGCTGGCTAAGCTCTAATATTTGTCGTTTTTGCGTCGGGAGAACGTTATGAAACTGTCATCTGGTGTTGTTTTAGCCGGCGTGATTGTCTTGGTATTGATGATTTTTGAGGTATGGCAGTACTTTGACGCAAAAGCGTATCGTGAAACGATGAATGAGCAGCTATTGCAGTTGTCTGTGCGGGTTGACGGTATCGACGAGCGCGTGCAGCTCGCCCGCCAGGAATTAAAAAAAATGGAAGAGTCTTCGTTAGGCGGTTTGATTGAAAATGCCAATGACGCATTGATCAATGGTTGGTCGGCGATGCTAGATACCGTAGAGAAGGAATTGCAGCGCGCTAAGGAGGGTTTTGATAAACAGGGGCAAAAGCAGGATCCCGGCTCCGCGCCCGCTCAGCAACCATCAAACGCTGCACCCGATAATACTGGTGCCGGTGTATTGTAAGTTCTTTTAATGGGGTTTTTATGCCTGAAATTACCCGTCCGGTTAAAGCAATTGAAGTGAATTATGTCTGTGATAAATGCAATCATGGCATGATGAAGCACAGTGGTGGCATGGATGCGTCTACTGGCTTGGTGCCTCATCGGTGTATGATTTGTAGCCACGAGCAAAATTTTAAATGGGTGTCTTATCCCAAAATTCGCTATGTTGGTATAGATGAGCACGGCGATTAAAGTTTTGCTTCGTGGCGGGAGCTGCGATGCGGTGTTAGTAACGCAATCGTGCGTCGAGTTCGTCGACTAATTCAGCCCACTCGGCATCTAAATCGATAGATTCTTTTAGTAGCTTCGCCTGTGCTGGCTTCCAAAAGCTGGCCTCGTGAATCAATAGCCCTCTGGGTAGGGGGCGGTGGCGAACAATGAATCGTTCAACTTCTTCGTCGCTGGCGGGTAAGCCGAGCTGCTGAAAAAGCGTATTCATTGTGTGTAATTCGGTTTCCATTGTGTCCTCCGTAGGTGAATAGCCGTAGCTAGTGTCCAATATAGAAGACCCCGTGCTGCCTTTCCAGTTTTTGTGTAAATCACTGCTGGTGGGCGTGTGCTAATAAAGCGTACTTTCAGGTGAGTATTTTTGCTTATTTATCATCTAAGCCCAGCTGTGGCTTTATTGTGTGCCGGAATTGGCTAGTTTGGCGGGATCTTTCAGTTGGTCGTTGAATGTGTGTGAGGGTTAAATGGGGAAGTTTGGGCTGATATTGGTTTTTGCAATTGCCTTAATAGCTTGTCAATCTCGGGAGCCGCAGGCCAGTAAAGTAGCCGGGGCTGCGACCACTAAACCTGCTAACCTTGCTGAGTCTGTGGTTTCAGTGTCGGAGCCGGTGAGTGCGCCCAAACAAGCTAAATTGGATTTGCGGCTGCCGCAAGACGCAGTCGTGATAACGGCAGAGGTATGGAATGATGGTGGTCGCGATCGTTATGGGGTTAAGGATTGGTTTGGCTCTGATCAGGGCCGCGAGGCGTCACGCTTAAAGTTAAAGTCGAAATTACTGCTTAAAGAAAATGCGATGACGGAAAAGACGGTGAGTAGCTATGCTGATAGCGTAGCTGGTGCCGAGGTGGGTTTTGAATATAAAACGCGCTGAAATCGTTTTCGTTTCAGTTAAATTTCGACAATAAAAAAGGCCGCAATAGCGGCCTTTTTTATTGCGGAGCCTAGGCTCCACGTCTTCATTTAGCGCTTGTCTAAGCTGACAAAGTCGCGTTGTACTGGGCCGGTGTACAGCTGGCGCGGACGACCGATACGGTAGCTACCGCTGATCATTTCATTCCAGTGTGCGATCCAGCCTGGGGTGCGGCCTAGGGCGAAGATAACGGTAAACATGCTAGTTGGAATGCCAATCGCTTTCAGAATAATGCCTGAATAGAAATCGACGTTTGGATAGAGTTTGCGGTCGATAAAGTATTCATCTTCTAGTGCGATTTGCTCTAGGCGCTTAGCAATTTTCAGTAACGGGTCGTTTTCTAGGCCGAGTTCAGCTAAAACTTCATCAGCAGCTAGTTTCATTACTTTGGCGCGCGGGTCAAAGTTTTTGTAAACGCGGTGACCAAAGCCCATTAGGCGGAATGGGTCGTCTTTATCTTTAGCTCTTGCGACGAACTCGTCGATGCGAGATGCATCGCCAATTTCGTTAAGCATATCCAATACTGCTTCATTGGCGCCGCCGTGAGAGGGTCCCCACAGTGCAGCAATACCGGCAGAAATACAGGCGAAAGGGTTGGCGCCAGTTGAGCCAGCGAGGCGCACAGTAGAAGTAGATGCGTTTTGCTCGTGGTCGGCGTGCAATAGGAAGATTTTATCCATTGCTTTGGCCAGTACAGGATTTACATTGCTTGGCTCACAAGGGTTGCCGAACATCATGTGCAGGAAATTTTCTGAGTAGCTCAGGTGGTTCTGCGGGTACATGAAGGGCTGGCCGATGGTGTATTTGTAGGTCATGGCCGCCAAAGTTGGCATTTTTGCAATCAAGCGAATCGCAGAGATTTCGCGGTGCTTCTCGTCAGTGATGTCTAGTGAATCGTGGTAGAACGCAGATAGTGCGCCAACGACACCACACATGATCGCCATGGGGTGGGCGTCGCGACGGAAGCCTTTGAAAAAGGTGCTCATCTGGTCGTTGACCATGGTGTGCATGCGGACTTTATTGAAGAACGCTTCTTTCTGATCGGCATTTGGGAGTTCGCCGTAAAGTAACAGGAAGCAGGTTTCTAGGTAGTCAGATTGCTCGGCGAGTTGCTCAATAGGGTAGCCGCCGTGAAGAAGAATGCCTTTATCACCGTCTATATAAGTGATTTTTGACTCGCAGGCTGCGGTAGAAACGAATCCTGGGTCATAGGTAAAGTAACCATTTCCCGTCAGGGCGCTGACTTCGATGACGTCGGGGCCGATAGTGCCGGAGTGGACTTTTAGGTCCAGCGTTTTTCCATCGATACTCAGGCTTGCTTTCTTATCGCTCATTGTGACGGGCTCCTGTAACTTTTAACTTAGCTTGTGGCGTTAACTCCCAGTGTCTAGCATTCTGCACGGTATTGCGGGAATGTAACACTAGAAGGTCCGCTTGCGCGGGAGTGACAAATATAGAGAGATGAAATGTTTTGTCAACGGTGAGAACATTTTATCGTGCAATTGCAGTGGAGGGAATTCTAAATGTCCGATCTGGAGGGGTTTTTCTAATATTAGCGAATAATTGTATTAATTTTGTGTGTTCGCGTTATGTGAGCAGCGTTTATATGGCGCCATAATGGTGCGAAATGGTGGCTTAAGCCTTTGATATTGGAGTTTTTTGCGGGCCGGCAAGGCTGTTTGCTAGGGTTTGTAATTGCGCGGCCTTGGCCCTATAATGCGCGGCGTTTCTTGTCGGGTTTGTAAAGGCCCAACCTACAGAGGCACAGTCGGACGAATAAGTCCGGAGATTGATTGATCCACTCCCTTTAAACCGCTCGAGTTTCGAGCCAGAAATTAAAAGTGTGGCAAACCGTGAACGATAAACGACCTGTAAATCTGGATATCGGGACAATCGCGCTGCCGATTACCGCATATACCTCTATTTTGCACCGCGTAAGTGGTGTGTTTCTTGTAGCTGGCGTCGCCCTGCTATTTTGGTTGCTTGGTACCAGTCTTGATGGTCCAGAGGGCTTTGAGCAGGCTAAGGCATGCTTGGCTTCATTCTGGGGTAAGTTGAGTCTATGGGCCGTGTTAATCGGTTTGAGCTATCACTCTGCTGCCGGTGTAAAGCACTTGGTAATGGACGCCGGTATCGGTGAGTCTATGGAAGGCGGTGAAACTGGCGCGAAATTAGTGCTGGCTGTCACAGCGGTGTTGGTTGTACTTGCGGGGTTGTGGATATGGTAAATTCAGTAACGAATTTGGGTCGCAACGGCTTAGCAGATTGGCTGGTGCAACGTGTCAGTGGTGTTGTGCTGCTGGCTTATATGTTAGTAGTTGGTTTTTATCTGCTTTGTAGTGGTTCAGATTTAAGCTACGAGCAGTGGAGTGGCTATTTCGATAGCACTTTTATGCGTGTGTTTAGTACCGCAGCAGTTTTGTCCATTGTGTCTCATGCATGGATTGGTTTGTGGTCGGTATCGACCGACTATTTAACAGAGCGACTAATGGGTGGCCGAGCGACGGTTTTACGCTTGGCATTTCAGGCAGCTTCGGCTGTTGTGTTGTTCACCTACCTCGTTTGGGGCATCCAGATTCTTTGGAGTTAAGCAATGGCTAATATTCGTACAATTTCTTTTGATGGTGTGATTGTTGGTGGTGGCGGTGCGGGTATGCGCGCGGCACTGCAGTTGGCGCAGTCAGGCTATAAGACAGCAGTAATCTCTAAAGTATTCCCCACGCGTTCACACACGGTGTCTGCTCAGGGTGGTATTACTTGTGCAATTGCCAGCTCGGATCCACAGGATCAGTGGCAGTGGCATATGTATGACACAGTTAAAGGTTCTGATTACATTGGTGATCAAGAAGCGATTGAATATATGTGTCAGGTTGGTCCAGAAGCGGTTTACGAACTGGATCACATGGGTATGCCTTTCTCTCGCACCGAAGAAGGCCGTATTTATCAGCGTCCTTTTGGTGGTCAGTCTAAGAATTTTGGTGAGGGCGGTCAGGCTGCTCGTACCTGTGCTGCTGCCGACCGTACTGGTCACGCGCTGTTGCACACCCTTTATCAGGGCAATCTGAAAAACAATACTGTGTTTTTCAATGAGTGGTACGCCACTGACTTGGTGAAGAACGAAGACGGCGAAGTTGTCGGCGTTATCGCTATTTGTATTGAAACTGGTGAAGTAGTTTACGTTAAGTCTAAGGCTACCGTATTTGCTACCGGCGGTGCTGGCCGTATTTACGCCTCTACTACCAATGCCCACATCAACACTGGCGACGGCGTTGGCATGGCGTTGCGCGCTGGTTTCCCAGTGCAAGACATCGAAATGTGGCAGTTCCACCCCACCGGTATTGCCGGCGCGGGTGTACTTGTTACTGAAGGCTGTCGCGGTGAGGGTGGTTACCTCGTCAATAAAGACGGCGAACGTTTCATGGAGCGTTACGCACCAAACGCCAAAGATTTGGCTGGTCGCGACGTTGTTGCCCGCTCTATGACCTTAGAAATTCTTGAGGGTCGCGGTTGCGGTCCCAATGGCGATCACGTTTACCTGAAGTTAGATCACCTTGGTGAAGAGGTTCTTGAGAGCCGTTTGCCCGGTATTTGCGAGTTGTCACGTACATTCGCTCACGCCGATCCAGTAAAAGAGCCAGTGCCAGTTGTCCCTACTTGCCACTACATGATGGGTGGTATTCCCACCAATGTTAACGGTCAGGCATTGACTGTTGATGCAGATGGCAACGACACCGTTATTCCTGGTTTGTTTGCCTGTGGTGAAGTGGCTTGTGTATCGGTTCACGGTGCTAACCGCTTGGGTGGTAACTCACTGCTGGATCTCGTGGTGTTTGGCCGCTCTGCCGGCTTGTATATCGAGAAGAGCCTGCGTGAAGGCGTTGAAATGCGCGATGCTTCAGAGGCCGATATCGACCGCGCAATGAGCCGTTTGAACAAAATCAACAACACTACCGGTGGCGAAAGTGTTTCGGCACTGCGTACAGAATTGCAGACGATCATGCAGAATCATTTCGGCGTTTTCCGTCGCGGTGACTTTATGCAAGAAGGTATCAAAAAGTTGGCCGAGCTGCGGGTTCGTATCGATAACGCGCACTTGGAAGATAAGAGCAATGCCTACAATACAGCGCGTATTGAAGCCCTTGAACTTCATAATTTGTTTGAAGTGGCAGAGGCTACGGCGATTGCTGCTGAAGCGCGTACTGAGAGCCGCGGCGCTCACGCTCGTGAAGACTTCACTGATCGCGATGACGAAAACTGGTTGTGCCACTCTGTCTACTTCCCCAATGAAAAACGGGTAGGTAAGCGGGCGGTTAACTTCACGCCGAAAACTCGTGAAGCGTTTGCACCAAAAATTCGTACGTACTGATTCAGGGGAAAACGAACATGTTGAAAGTCAGTCTCTATCGTTACAATCCTGAAGTTGATCAGGAACCGTACATGCAAGAAGTGGAACTGGATACCGGTGGCAAAGACCTCATGGTATTGGATGTTCTTGAACTGTTAAAAGGCAGTGATCCGTCGCTGGCTTACCGCCGCTCGTGCCGTGAAGGTGTGTGTGGTTCCGATGGTATGAATATCAACGGCAAAAACGGTTTGGCCTGCGTTACGCCAATTTCCGAAGCTCTGAAAAACGGCAAAGGCGGCAATAAGCTGGTTTTGCGTCCGCTGCCGGGCCTGCCTGTTATTCGCGACCTCGTTATCGACATGAGTCTTTTCTACAAGCAATATGAAAAGATTAAACCTTTCTTGCTGAATGATACGCCAGCGCCAGCCATTGAGCGTCTGCAGTCACCTGAAGAACGCGCTAAGCTAGACGGCCTGTACGAGTGCATCCTGTGCGCGTGCTGCTCAACAGCTTGCCCATCTTTTTGGTGGAATCCGGATCGCTTTATTGGCCCAAGCGGCTTGCTGCAGGCTTACCGCTTTTTGGCGGACAGCCGTGATACCGCAACAGAAGAGCGCTTAAGTGATCTAGATGATCCATTTAGTGTGTTCCGTTGCCATGGTATTCAGAACTGTGTGAACGTCTGTCCTAAGGGCTTGAACCCAACAAAGGCAATCGGTCATATTCGGAATATGTTGCTAAGCAGAGCAACCTAAGTATTCCCCCAGCTTCGGCTGGGCTATAAAACTCTGCGGAAAGTTAGTCCTCGGGCGCTGTTTACGAACAGCGCCAGAAAAAATACAACTCGGTGCTTACCGGCACTTTACGAGCTAAAAAGCGTATTAAGAGGGAAGAGACGTTCCCTGTGGTGCGAGTCGGTTCTGCGGCGTACACTGAATGCCGCTGGGCTACACAGGATGAGAAAGGCCTTATCGGGCAATTCATCATTCGGACTGCCACTTCCCTTGTTACTAGGTGGACAGGAATGCAGAAAAATTCGATGGAGCTACTGTGGAAAAGCTCCCATATATCAGGCGGAAATGCGACTTACGTAGAAGAGTTGTATGAGGCCTTCCTCACTGATCCAAACGCCGTTTCTGACGAATGGCGCAGCTATTTTCAACAATTACCCCGCGTTAGTGAAAACACAACTCACGATATTCCCCACTCGCCAATCCGCGAACATTTTGCGCAACTCGCAAAATCCCCTGTTCGCGTCAATAGTGCGGCCAATACCGAAGTCAGTGATCACGAGCGCAAGCAGGTCAGAGTCATCCAGCTGGTTAGCGCCTACCGTCAGCGCGGTCATCAGGAAGCGCAATTAGACCCGCTGGGCTTATGGCAGCGCAGTCGCGTGCCAGATCTTGAATTGCAATATCACCAATTAAGCGAAGCCGATTTTGATACCGTGTTTCAAACCGGTAGTCTTTACATAGGTAAAGACCAAGCGACTTTGCGCGAAATATATGACGCCTTGCGGGCCACCTATTGCCGTTCTGTTGGTCCAGAGTTCATGCATATTGTAGACACGCGCGAGCGCACGTGGATTCAGCAGCGCATGGAAAGCGTCCGCTCGCAGCCCCAATATGGTTTGGAAACTCGCACTCATCTACTCGAGCGTTTAACCGCTGCGGAGGGCTTGGAAAAGTCGCTGGGCTCTAAATACCCAGGCACTAAGCGCTTTGGTTTGGAAGGCGGCGAAAGCTTGATTCCTATGATGGACGCGATGATTCAGCGCGCCGGCGCCTATGGCGCTAAAGAGATGGTTATTGGTATGGCCCATCGTGGCCGCCTTAACCTCTTAGTAAATATCTTAGGTAAAAACCCTGCAGAACTATTTGACGAATTTGAAGGCAAGGTTAAATACCAGGGCTCTGCCGACGTTAAATACCACCAAGGCTTTTCGTCGAATGTGATGACCCCAGGTGGTGAGGTGCATTTGGCGCTAGCCTTTAACCCATCCCACTTGGAAATTGTCTCGCCAGTGGTAGAGGGGTCGGTGCGAGCGCGTCAAGACCGCCGTAAAGATCCTATCGGCGATAAAGTGGTGCCCATTGTATTGCACGGTGATGCGGCTTTTGCCGGTCAGGGTGTGGTGATGGAAACCTTTCAGATGTCGCAAACCCGTGCTTATAAAACTGGCGGCACGGTACACATTGTTATTAATAACCAGGTTGGTTTTACCACCAGTCTGCAAGAAGATGCGCGTTCTACGGAATACTGCACTGATGTGGCAAAAATGGTGCAGGCGCCAATCTTCCATGTGAACGCCGATGATCCTGAAGCGGTGTTGTTTGTTAGTCAAATGGCTGCTGACTATCGTCAAGAGTTTAAGAAAGATGTTGTTGTCGATCTGATTTGCTATCGCCGTCGTGGTCATAACGAAGCGGATGAGCCATCCGGCACGCAGCCCTTGATGTACAGCAAAATTAACAAGCAGAAAACCACGCGCGAACTGTACGTGAATAAATTGCTTGAAGAGGGCGCTATCGATCAGGCTCTTGCAGATAAAATGGCTGATGATTACCGCCAGGCGCTAGACAACGGTGAACACGTTGCTAAGAGCTTGGTGTTGCAGCCTAACTCGGAGCTGTTTGTTGATTGGACTCCTTACCTTGGTCACGCTTGGGATGTCGCTGGCGACACCACAATTGATGGCAAGGTTTTAAAAGAGGTTTCCGAGGCGGTTAACTCTGTTCCCGAAGGTGTTGTTGTTCAGCGCCAAGTGGCCAAGATATACGAAGACCGTCGTAAAATGGCTGCGGGCGCGATGCCGATAAACTGGGGTTTTGCCGAAATAATGGCCTATGGCTCGCTGCTGAAGCAGGGCCATAAGGTGCGCTTGACCGGTCAGGATGTTGGTCGTGGCACTTTCTCTCACCGTCATGCGGTACTGCACAGTCAGAGCGATGGCCGTCGTTATGTTCCTTTACAGAACATGAGTGAAGATCAGCCAAGCTTTGATATTTTTGACTCCTTATTGTCAGAAGAAGCGGTACTTGCCTTTGAGTACGGTTATTCCACAACGCAGCCTGATTCCCTGGTTATTTGGGAAGCGCAGTTTGGTGACTTCGCCAACGGTGCTCAAGTTGTGGTTGACCAGTTTATTAGTAGTGGCGAGCTGAAGTGGGGCCGTTTGTGCGGTTTGACGATGCTGCTGCCACATGGCTATGAAGGCCAGGGCCCAGAGCATTCGTCGGCGCGTTTGGAGCGTTTCCTGCAGTTGTGTGCAGAACACAATATTCAAGTATGTATACCATCGACGCCTGCGCAGGTTTTCCATATGTTGCGCCGGCAGGCGATTCGCCCGCTGCGACGTCCGTTGGTGGTGATGTCGCCGAAGAGTTTGCTCCGTCATAAAGAGGCGGTATCGACACTTGAGGAATTGACCACCGGTCATTTCCAAAATGTGATTGATGAAACCGATGACATTGATAAGTCTAAGGTCACGCGCATGATCCTGTGCAGCGGTAAGGTCTATTACGATCTGCGCGCTGCTCGTCGTGAGCACGGTAAAGACTCGATTGCTATTGTACGTTTAGAGCAGGTTTATCCCTTCCCGTACGATGATTTACGCAATGCGATTGCCCAGTACCCCAATCTTAAGAAAGTGGTTTGGTGTCAGGAAGAGCCTCGCAATCAGGGGGCCTGGTATAACAGCCGGCACCGTATGGCGCGGGTTATTCGTAGCTTTAAGCCTGAGAAAAATCTGCTGTTGGGTTATGTGGGTCGTGAACCTTCTGCATCGCCAGCCGCGGGTTATATGGCGTTACACTTGGCACAGCAAGAGAAATTTATCACGCAGGCCCTTAAGCTTTAAGGGCTGTAACCTTATACAGACTGTCTCGTACAGCGATATTAATTGACAGGAATAATGATGAGCATTGAAATAAAAGCGCCGACCTTTCCAGAATCCGTCGCCGATGGTTCTATCGCAACATGGCACAAGCAAGTGGGCGAGGCGGTCAAGCGCGACGAGCCGCTGGTAGACATCGAAACCGACAAAGTAGTGCTTGAAGTTGTCGCACCCGCTGACGGCGTATTAAAAGAAATTATAAAGCCCGAAGGCGATATCGTATTAAGCGATGAAGTGGTGGCGGTTTTTGAAGAGGGCGCTGCTGCTGAGCCCAGTGCTGCACCGGCCAAAGCTGAAGCTGAGCCGGCAGCTGCTAGCCAGGATCTTAAAGTTAGCCCCGCGGCGCGTAAAATGCTCGAAGAAAAAGGCATTGACGCAAGTGCAGTGACTGGCACTGGGAAAGGTGGCGTAATCACCAAAGAAGACGTTGCCAACTTTAAACCCGCCGCGCCCGCCGCAGCTCCTGTAGCTAAGCCTGCCGCAGCAGCTGTCGTTGATGTGCCTGCTGGCGAACGTATTGAAAAACGCGTACCGATGACGCGTTTGCGTAAGCGTATTGCCGAGCGCCTATTGGAAGCGACTCACACTACCGCCATGCTGACGACCTTTAACGAGGTTAATATGAAGCCAGTTATGGATTTGCGCAGTCAGTACAAGGACTTGTTCGAAAAATCCCATAACGGTACGCGCCTCGGCTTTATGGGCTTCTTTGTTAAAGCGGCCTGCGAGGCGTTGAAACGCTTCCCAGAGGTCAACGCATCGATTGATGGTGATGACGTTGTTTACCATGGCTATCAAGACGTTGGTGTCGCTGTGTCTACCGAGAAAGGCTTAGTAGTTCCAGTGTTGCGCGACGCCGAAAACATGAGCATGGCGAGAATCGAAGAGAAAATCCGTGAATACGGTTTACGCGCCAAAGACGGCAAACTCAGCATGGAAGACATGACTGGCGGTACCTTTACGATCACCAACGGTGGCGTGTTTGGTTCGCTATTGTCTACACCCATTTTGAACCCGCCGCAAACTGCTATTTTAGGTATGCACAAAATCCAAGATCGCCCGATGGCGGTAAATGGCGAAGTCGTTATTTTGCCAATGATGTACTTGGCGCTTTCCTATGATCACCGCTTGGTAGATGGTAAAGACGCAGTGAAGTTCTTGGTGGCGATTAAAGATCTGATCGAAGATCCGGCGCGGATTTTACTCGAAATTTAAAAAGCTTAGTAAGTCGTGGTGTATGTCTTGAGAATAGAGATGTATGTGCCAGCTAAGGCGGATTAGCTACCTGAGTAGCTCGTCTGCCTCGTATCTCTTGAAGTCCTTAAAGCTTGTTTGCAATCCTTAAGTACCGGCTAAAGAACAGGAAGTGACAATGTCAAAGTTTGATGTAGTAGTAATTGGTTCCGGCCCAGCGGGTTACGTAGCGGCTATTCGAGCGGCCCAGCTAGGTTTGACAACGGCCTGCGTAGAAAAAGCTCGCAATAAATCCGATAAGTTGGCATTGGGTGGTACCTGCTTAAATGTAGGTTGTATTCCCTCCAAGGCGCTGTTGGACAGCAGCTATAAATACCATGAAGCAAAAGATAATTTTGCAGTTCACGGTATTGCTACTGGTGACGTAAGCATTGACGTGCCGGCGATGATCAAGCGTAAAGACGCGGTCGTAGCGCAAATGATTGGCGGTATCGGCGGCCTGTTTCAAGCCAACGGTGTAACCGCGATAGAGGGCACGGGCAAGGTTCTTGCTGGTAAAAAGGTTGAAGTTACTGCTGCCGATGGTAGTGTTTCGGTGCTTGAAGCCGCTAATATCATTATTGCCGCTGGTTCGGTGCCGGTGGCGATTCCACCTGCGCCTGTTGATCAGGATATCATTGTTGATTCCACCGGTGCGCTTGAATTCCAGAGTGTGCCGGGCAAGCTTGGCGTGATTGGCGCTGGTGTTATCGGCCTAGAATTAGGTAGTGTTTGGTCGCGCTTAGGTAGTGAAGTAGTCGTTCTCGAGGCCTTAGATACCTTCCTACCTGCGGTCGATGGTCAGATTGCAAAAGAAGCCGCTAAAGTATTTAAGAAGCAGGGCCTTGATATTCGTTTGGGTGCGCGGGTTACCGGCACTAAAACCAGTAAAGGTAAGGTAGAGGTTAATTACACTTACAAAGACGAAGAGAAATCAGAAACCTTTGATAAGTTGATTGTTTGCGTCGGCCGCAAGCCTTTAAGCAGTGGCTTGTTAGCGGCTGATTGCGGAGTCAACCTCGATGAGCGCGGTTTCATCTTCGTTAATGATTATTGCGAAACCGATGCGGCAGGTATTTACGCAGTGGGCGATATAGTTCGCGGCCCAATGCTAGCTCATAAAGGTTCCGAGGAAGGCGTGATGGTAGCCGAGCGTATTGCTGGGCACAAAATTGCGATGAATTACGACTGTATTCCTTCCGTTATTTACACTCACCCTGAAATTGCGGGTGTTGGTAAGACCGAGGAACAGCTTAAAGCCGACGGTATTCCCTATAAAGTGGGCACTTTCCCGTTTGCAGCTATTGGTCGTGCCGTTGCCGCGGATGATGCAACCGGCATGGTGAAAATGATTGCTCATGAAGAAACCGACCGTATTTTGGGTTGCCATATCATTGGTGCCAGCGCCGCTGATTTGGTGCAACAGATTGTTATCGCTATGGAATTTGGCTCGTCAGCAGAAGATATTGGCCTGACCGTATTTGGTCATCCAACTCTTTCTGAGGCTGTTCATGAAGCTGCTTTGGCAGTAAATGGTCAGGCTATACACATGCCAAATCGCAAGAAGCGTAAATAGATTTGCGGTAGTGCGCGAAATTCGGGAAAATACGCATCCCGAATTCGCGTTGTTACTGCAATGTGCAGAGGGAGCGGGCCAAGTCACTGACAGGATCTAACTCGCTTAACACTTCCACAGACCGAGATGGTAATTCCAACATGAACCTTCACGAGTACCAGGGCAAACAGTTGTTTGCCGAATACGGGCTACCTGTTTCTACAGGTTATGCCTGTGATACCCCGGAAGAAGCTGCAGCAGCAGCTGATAAAATTGGCGGTGATAAATGGGTTGTTAAAGCCCAGGTTCACGCCGGTGGCCGTGGCAAAGCTGGCGGCGTTAAGCTGGTTAGCAGCAAAGAAGAGATCGCGGCATTTGCTGAAAAGTGGCTGGGTAAAAACCTGGTAACTTACCAGACCGATGAGCACGGTCAGCCAGTGTCTAAAATCCTGGTTGAATCTTGCACCGATATCGATCAAGAATTGTACTTGGGTGCAGTTGTAGACCGTTCATCACGTCGTATCGTTTTCATGGCATCTACCGAAGGTGGTGTTGAAATCGAGAAAGTTGCAGAAGAGACTCCAGAGAAGATTCTTAAAGCAATCATCGACCCAATGACTGGCGCACAGCCATACCAGGGCCGCGAGCTGGCTTTCCAGTTGGGTTTAAACCCAACTCAGGTTAAGCAGTTTGTTAAGATTTTCTTGGGCTTGGCACAATTGTTCCAAGACAAAGATTTGGCCTTGATGGAAATCAACCCGCTGGTTATTACTAGCGAAGGCAATCTGCACTGCTTGGATGCCAAATTGGTTGTTGATGCTAACGCGATGTACCGTCACCCTGAACTGAAGGCAATGCATGATCCTTCACAGGAAGACGAGCGCGAAGCGCGCGCGGCAGAATGGGATCTTAACTACGTTGCTCTAACCGGTAACATCGGTTGCATGGTAAACGGCGCAGGTCTGGCCATGGGTACTATGGATATCGTTTCTCTACACGGTGGTTTCCCTGCTAACTTCCTTGACGTTGGTGGTGGTGCAACTAAAGAGCGTGTTACTGAAGCCTTCAAAATCATCCTCGAAGACACCAATGTTAAAGCGGTATTGGTTAACATCTTCGGTGGTATCGTACGCTGTGACCTGATTGCCGAAGGTATTATCGGTGCAGTTAAAGAAGTCGGCGTTACCGTACCGGTTGTGGTTCGCTTAGAAGGTAATAATGCAGAGCTAGGTTCTAAACTGCTGTCTGATTCTGGCCTCGATATCATCGCGGCAACCAGTCTAACTGACGCGGCTGAGCAAGCTGTTAAAGCAGCAGGGGGCAAATAATGTCTATTCTTATCGACAAAAACACCAAGGTAATCTGTCAAGGTTTTACCGGCGGTCAGGGTACCTTCCACTCTGAGCAAGCAATTGCTTATGGTACGCAGATGGTTGGCGGTGTAACGCCAGGTAAAGGCGGCACTGAGCACCTTGGTCTTCCAGTATTTAATACTGTTAAAGAAGCTGTTGACGCAACTGGCGCAGACGCATCAGTTATTTATGTACCGGCAGCGTTCTGTAAGGATTCTATCCTTGAAGCAGCTACTTCTGGTATTAAGCTGATCGTATGTATCACTGAGCACATCCCAGTAATGGATATGCTTGAGTGTAAAGTTAAGTGTGACGAGATGGGCGTTCGCCTAATCGGACCTAACTGCCCAGGTGTTATTACCCCAGGCGAATGCAAGATCGGCATTATGCCTGGTCACATTCATTTGCCAGGTAAAGTCGGCATCGTGTCACGTTCAGGTACCCTGACCTACGAAGCGGTTAAACAGACTACTGACTACGGTTTTGGTCAGTCTACCTGTGTTGGTATCGGTGGTGATCCGATCCCAGGCTCTAACTTCATCGACATTCTCGCTTTGTTCGAGAAAGATCCAGCGACCGAAGCGATTGTTATGATCGGTGAGATCGGCGGTTCTGCTGAAGAGGAAGCGGCTGCTTATATCAAAGCAAACGTAACTAAGCCTGTTGTATCTTACATTGCTGGTGTAACTGCACCTGCTGGTAAGCGTATGGGTCATGCTGGCGCAATCATCTCTGGCGGTAAAGGTACTGCTGATGAGAAATTTGCTGCCCTGCAAGACGCAGGCGTTAAAACAGTTCGCTCATTGGCGGACATCGGCAAAGCACTGAAAGAAATTACCGGCTGGTAAGATCGACATGCTTTGTTAGAAAAGGCGGCTTCGGCCGCCTTTTTGCGTTCTGTTGATTCACTTTTGGAGATGTTTCTTGTGCGGAGAAATGCTTCTTGCTTGAAGGTGTGAATCATGATTCACTTGTTGGTGTTGAAGGTTGGAAAATAGCATGGCATATCGGGAGACAGATTTAGTCAGGCAGCGCAAAGTAGCGCAAAAATCCGGTTTATTGCACACCGCAGAAGCTTTGGTGCGGGAGGGTGGCTTTGGGGCCCTCACTATTCAAGCTGTAGCCGAAGGCGCCGGAGTTGGTGTAGGCACGGTTTACCGCTATTTCAGTGGTAAGGACGAGCTTGCGACCGAAGTGTTTAAGCGCGCGACAAGTCGCGAAGTCAGTGCCGTTCGTGAGGCGTTGAATGGTAGTGGCGGTCCCGCTGCCTGTTTGGCTGCGGCGGCAGAGGTGTTTGCGGTGCGCGCGTTTGCTGCACCGAAACTAGCGTGGGCGCTCATAGCTGAACCGGTCGACCCGGCGGTAGATATAGCTAGATTACAGTACCGAAAAACCTATACCGCGCTGTTCGAAACAGTGGTTCAGAGTGGAATAGTAAGTGGCGAGTTTGCTCCACAGAGTGCGGCGCTTTCGGCCGCGGCCTTGGTTGGCGCAATGGCAGAAAGCTTACTAGGGCCTCTTGATAGCCCAGCATGCGATGCGGATACGATTGCCGCGCTACGATTATTTTGTCTGCGTGCCGTTGGTGCGCGATGTTGATTTTATAGAGGAATACATAATGCCAGTGATTAACTCAGGTGTAGATGCCGATACCCTAAATCTCGCAGATACCCATGAGGTATTTAATCAGTCGCTGGCCTTAGAAAATTACAATCTTTTCAGTAGCGATCTCGCTTTACAGCAAGCCCTTAAGGCGAATGGTGGCGTAGATGAAGCTGCGCTTAGCGCTTACGGCGAGCGCTGTGGTCGCGCTGATGTTATTCAGTGGGGCTTTGAGGCCAACGACAATAAACCCCAGCTTGATACTCACGATCGGTTCGGGCATCGCGTCGATTTAGTTCGGTTTCACCCGGCGTATCATCAGTTAATGAATATGGCGCTAAGTGCAGGAATTCACTCTGGACCTTGGCGGAAGGGCGCCAAACATGCTCACGTTCAGCGCGCGGCGCTAAGTTATATGCAATCGCAAACAGATGCCGGTCACGGCTGCCCCTTAACCATGACCTTCGCTTCGGTGCCGACGCTAAAATTGACGCCGAGTCTCGCCGATACATGGCTGCCTAAAATTCTAGAAAACGACTACCAGTCTGACAATATTCCCTATTTTGAAAAGCGCGCCGTAACCATTGGCATGGGCATGACCGAGAAGCAGGGCGGTTCTGATGTTCAGGCGAATACCACGAGTGCAACTCCGCTCAGCGGTCGTGGTAGCGGGGCTTTGTATGTGCTAAATGGTCATAAGTGGTTTTTGTCGGCGCCAATGTGCGATGCCTTTCTGATGTTGGCTAAAACAGAGAGGGGCTTGAGCTGTTTTCTAGTGCCGCGCTGGCGTGAAGACGGGCAGAAAAATGGCCTGTATTTGCAGCGACTCAAGAACAAAATGGGGAATGTCTCGAATGCCTCATCTGAGGTCGAATTGCGTCAAGCTCACGGCTGGATGGTTGGCGACGAAGGGCGTGGAGTTCCGGCTATTATTGAGATGGTTGCACTGACTCGCTTCGATTGCATGGTTGGCTCTAGCGCTGGTCAACGCCAAGCGGTGGTGCAGGCCGTACACCACGCGCGCAATCGCCAAGCGTTTGGCGCGCGATTGATTGATCAGCCGTTAATGAAGAATGTATTGGCCGATTTGCAGTTAGAAGTAGAGGGTTCCTTGGCGCTGACCATGCGCATGGCAAGGGCCTTAGACAATGCTGATGATCCCGCTGAGCAGCTATTAATGCGCTTAGGCACCGCAGTTGGCAAGTTTTGGATTTGTAAACGTACGCCAGGGCACGCTTACGAGGCGATGGAATGCTTGGGTGGCAATGGCGTCATTGAAAACTGCATTATGCCGCGGCTGTACCGCGAGGCGCCGATCAATGCCATTTGGGAAGGTTCGGGTAATATTCAGGCACTTGACGTACTGCGGGCCATTGCGAAAACGCCCGCGGTGCTTGAGCAGTGGTTTGCGGAGCTGGCCAGCTCGGCAGGCTTTTTCCCAGACTTGGATCGTGCCGTAGAGGCGTTGCAGGACGCGTTTAAAAAGTTGCGAGATCCAGCCTGTCAGGCGCGGCAATTAGTCGAGCAACTTGCGTTGACCATGCAAGCATCGCTATTAGTGCGCTACGCGCCGTCTGCCGTTGCAGAAGCCTTTATACGTTCGCGGTTGGCGGGGCGGCAGGCCATTTACGGCTGTCTTCCCGATGGCCTTGATCTAGGAGTGATACTCGAACGGGTGCTGCCGGAGCAATATTAAGTGGTACTGAACTCTTGAAAACCATCTAAAAGTCCCCATCTTTCAAATACTGTCCGTCTTAAGCGGCGGACATACTTAATTTAGTATTAAAAGGTGGAAATAATGTCAACAGCAGAAAAAGAAACTCTGGGTTTTCAAACTGAAGCCAAGCAAATGCTTCAGTTAATGATTCACTCAATGTATAGCAATAAAGAAATTTTTCTTCGCGAGCTGATTTCTAATGCGTCCGATGCCGCAGACAAGCTACGTTACGAAGCGCTTGCCGATGGCGCGCTCTACGAAAACGACCCCGATTTACGTATCCGTATCACCCTCGATAAAGACGCCAATACCCTGACCCTGAGCGACAACGGTATTGGTATGTCCCGCGAGGAAGTGATTAATAATTTGGGCACCATCGCCCGGTCCGGTACTGCCGAGTTTCTGAAAAATCTCAGCGGTGATGGCAAGAAGGATTCTCAGTTGATTGGCCAGTTCGGTGTTGGCTTCTACTCGGCCTTTATCGTTGCGGAGCGGGTTGAAGTGCTAACTCGCCGCGCCGGTTTAACTGCTGCAGACGCAGTGCGCTGGGAATCTACCGGTGAAGCTGATTTCTCTATTGAATCGTGTGAAAAAGCCGAGCGCGGAACCACCGTAATTCTGCATTTGCGCAAAGAAGATACTGAATTCACCGATGATTGGCGGGTGCGCTCAATTATCAAGAAATATTCAGACCACATCAGTATTCCCGTGCAAATGCTAGAAAATGTCCCTGCCGCTAAAGAAGGCGAAGAGCAGAAAGTGGCCGAGTTTGAAGCGGTAAACAGTGCCACTGCCTTGTGGACGCGTTCGCGTAGCGAGGTTACTGACGAAGAATACCAAGCCTTTTACAAGCATGTGAGTCACGATTTCAGCCCAGCCCTTCACTGGAGTCACAACAAGGTAGAAGGTAAGTTGGAATACACCAGCCTGCTGTATCTTCCCGGTCAAGCACCGATGGATCTGTGGAATCGCGACGCGGCGCGGGGTTTGAAACTCTATGTGCAGCGCACCTTTATCATGGACGACGCTGAGCAATTCCTGCCCTTATACCTGCGTTTCGTGAAAGGGGTTATCGACTCGAATGACCTGTCTTTGAACGTATCCCGCGAAATACTGCAGCAAGACCCAGCAGTTGATGCAATGAAAAGCGCTTTAACCAAGCGTGTGCTGGATATGCTAAGTAAACTCGCTAAGAGTGATGTCGAGAAATATCAGCAGTTCTGGAAAGCCTTCGGTCAGGTGATGAAAGAAGGCCCAGCTGAAGATTTCAGCAACAAAGAAAAAATCGCGAAGCTGCTGCGCTTTGCCACAACTCACGACAATAAAGCTGAGCAGACCCATTCGTTGGAAGACTATGTTGCGCGGATGAAAGAAGGTCAGACCAAAATTTACTATGTGGTTGGCGAAAGTCACAAAACTGCTACTAGTAGCCCTCATCTTGAAGTTTTCCGCAAAAAGGGAATTGAAGTTTTATTGCTGTCTGAACGTGTCGATGACTGGCTGATGAATCACCTTGCAGAGTTTGACGGCAAAGCTTTCTTGGATGTTGGTCGTGGCGACTTAGATCTGGGCGATCTTGAGAACGAAGAAGAGAAAAAGGCCCACGAAGAGTTGGCTGAGTCCCATAAAGACTTGGTAGAGCGCGTAAATGCGGTTTTGACTGACAAGGTTGAAACTGTGCGGGTGACCAGTCGTTTGACCGAATCGCCCGCTTGTTTGGTGGTTACTGAAGACGATATGGGCGCGCAAATGCGCAGAATGCTAGAGGCCGCAGGCCAAGCTCTGCCACCAAGCAAGCCCGTTTTTGAGTTAAATCCCGAGCATCCCTTGGTGCTTAAGCTCGATAAGGAAGCTGATGAAGATCGCTTTGCTGATCTAGTTGGTATTCTCTTTGATCAAGCCCACTTAGCCGAGGGCGCGCAGCTAGACGATCCGGCGAGCTATGTGCATAAACTGAATAAATTACTTTTAGAGTTGAGTGCATAATCAATAAAAAGGCGGCGAAAGCCGCCTTTTTTGTTTTAGTCTCTAGCAGCAGTGATAAACTCATAGCAAATAAAGAATGGGTGTGAACTATGGGTAATAAGCATAAGGTTGCCATTATTGGCGGCGGTAGTTTTGGTACTGCAATAGCAAATATCATGGCTGATAATGGTCATGATACCTGCCAGTGGATGAGAACCGCTGAGCGAGTGGATGAGGTAAATACCAAGCACAGCAATGAAGTTTATCTTCCTGGTATTCAATTAAATCCAGCCCTGCGCGCCAGCACTGATTTACGGGAAACCGTAGCCGGCTGTAACGCAGTGTTTTTCTCTATTCCCAGTAAATCCAGTCGTGAAGTTGCAAGGCAGCTTGCCGACTGCATTGCGCCAGGTACTATTTTGGTAAGTACCACTAAAGGTATCGAGTTCGAAACCAATAAATTGATGAGCGAAGTCTTAAAAGAAGAGTTGCCGCAGGTGCGTCTTGGTGTAATGAGTGGTCCCAATCTCGCTAAGGAGTTGGCGGCGCGGATGATTACCGGCACTGTTATTGCCAGTGAAGACGAAGGTGTCACGACGACGATTCAAGAGCTATTACAGTGCTCGTATTTTCGGGTGTACGCGGGCAGCGATATGTACGGTGTGGAATTGGCGGGTGCATTGAAAAATGTCTACGCAATTACTGCCGGTATGGCGGCGGCACTTGGTTGCGGCCACAATACTATCAGCATGCTGGTCACCCGCAGTCTGGCGGAGATGAGTCGCTATGCGGTGATAAAGGGTGCAGACCCGCTGACTTTTTTGGGCTTGGCAGGGGTAGGCGATTTATTTGTTACTTGTACCTCACCGCTGAGTCGCAATTATCGAGTGGGCTATGAGCTGGGGCAGGGCCGCGATCTCAATGAGGTGGTGGAAAGCTTAGGCCAGGTTGCAGAAGGGGTGAATACCCTCCGCTTGATGAAGGAGCAGTCTGAGCTTCTTGATATATATATGCCCTTGGTACATGGTCTCTACGATATTATTTACAATGGTCGCAAGGTCAGCGAGGTCATTGGTACCATGATGTGTGCGGAACAAAACCGCGATGTTGAGTTTACGCTGCAATAGCAGGGTAAGTAGTAATTAAAAATAGTGCGGAAATAGGCAAGGCTAAATAGGGGTTTATGGAGATTTTGCTCGTTCGTCACGGTGCCGCGTCGTGGGATACCAAAACTGACATTGAGCGGACCCTAACCGAAGTGGGTGAGACTGAGGTGAGTGCCGCTGCAGAGTGGTTGGCGACTACAGATTGGGCGCCGGACGAAATATGGGTGAGCCCCTATAAGCGTGCCGGCGAAACTGCGGCAATTTTAAACCGCAGCTGGCAGCTGCGCCTGCGCATAAAATCATCGCTGAGTCCAGATACTCCGCTATCTGAGCTTGAAACAATGCTAAGTACTTTTCGCGGTGAACGTTTGCTCCTAGTTGGGCATAACCCCTTGCTAAGTAATGCTATTAATCATTGGCATGGCAGTGAGGCCCAGAGTTATTGGGGGATGCAAACCGCCAGTATGGCTTTGTTGACGGCGGAGGTTTTTTCGCAAGGTTGCGCTACGTTGCAGTGGTTGCGTCATTACCCAAATTACAACCACAATGGCTGCTAAGTTTACGGTTGCTTGGCTCGGGGGCGTAATCAATGTCTGAATGTCAGGAACGCCGGTTTTTAGTTGACGGGCTAAATATCTGCGGCAAGCAGTGGCGCAGTGCGGGTATTCCAGCGATTGCACTGCACGGTTGGCTTGATAATGCTGCCAGCTTTGACGCCCTAGCGAGCGCGCTGCCGGAATTGCATTTACTCGCCTTAGACATGCCTGGTCACGGTTTAAGTGATCATAAGCCTGCGTCCGGAAACTACGCCATATGGGATGACTTGCGCTTTGTTTTGGCGGTTGCGGACCAAATGGGGTGGCCGCAATTTGTGCTACTTGGTCATTCGCGTGGAGCAATAATGGCTAGCTTGCTAGCTGGGGCTGCGCCAGCGCGAATATCGCATTTGATTTGCATCGATGGCCTATTACCAGAACCTCAAGACCCTACTGATTTTCCGGCTCAGCTCGGTAAATATTTGCATGACTTTGCGCAGCCTAGTCGCGGCGACACAGGCTATGCGAGTTTTGCTGAAGCGCTAGCTGCGCGCCACGGGGCAACACCGATGTCTGATGCAGCGGCCCGCCTTATTGTTGCGCGTGGCAGTTATCGCGATGCAGCGGGTCGCGTGTTTTGGCGCAGCGATCGCCGCGTTAAGCTGGCATCGCCAGTTAAATTGAGTTTGTTGCAGGTGCAGGCGACTATGGCCGCCATTACCGCGCCCAGTTTACTCATTGTTGCAGATCAAGGTTTTGGCCGCTGGCAGGCTAAATTGCCTGAAGGGCTAATGGCTAAGTTTGAAATTCATAGCATTGCCGGCGAGCACCACTGCCATATGGATGCGCAGGCGCTGGATATGGCGAGGTGGATACGCGAATTTATAAACCGGAGTGGTGTGGAGAGGCTTTGATACTTCGCTATCTTGAACTCGTAGCCTAATGTTATTGACCGGCCAGATACAAAAAAGCCCCTAAATATAGGGGCTTTTTTGTATCTGGCTCACTAATAATTAACTCGGGCGGTTAATCAGCGCCAAAAATTCCGTGCGAGTCGCGTTATTCTCTTTAAACACGCCGAGCATCGCGCTGGTGCGCATAACAGAATTTTGCTTTTCCACGCCGCGCATCATCATGCACATATGGCGGGCTTCGATAATAACGCCAACGCCTTCGGAACCGGTCACTTCCATGATCGTTTTTGCGATCTGGGTGGTGAGGCCTTCCTGAATCTGCAGGCGGCGGGCATATAAATCCACAATGCGCGCTACTTTCGAAAGACCAAGTACTTTGCCGCTGGGAATATAAGCTACGTGGCATTTGCCAATAAAGGGCAGTAAATGGTGTTCGCACAGCGAGTACAGCTCGATGTCGGATACGACTACCATTTCGTTACAATCAGAGTCGAATAGGGCGTCGTTCACAACGTCTTTTACGTTGCGGCGATAGCCTTCGGTCAAAAATTCAAAGGCTTTGGCTGCTCGAGCGGGAGTGTCGAGCAAGCCGTCTCGAGTGGGATCTTCACCAATCTTTTTTATGATATCTGCAAACGCTTTTTCCACAGGACTTCCTTAGCGCGTTGTCGGGGGGCGAATAGTAACAAACAGACCATCAGCTGCCAAACACTGTTATGCCGCGTATTAGCCGAAGGGCAGGATTATTCCCGCGAGGCAGTGTAAAATCGCCTTTTTGTATACAGGAAGGGCTCCGTGAGCAACAGTAGTGAGATCAGTAGTGAGCTCCATACTCTTCGCGATTATTTGCGCTGGGGCATCAGTGAGTTTGGTCGGGCGGGGCTGTTTTTTGGTCATGGCACTGATAATGCGTTCGATGAGGCGCGGGTGCTGGTCTTGCACGGACTAAATTTGCCCCTTGATATTGATGCAAGCTTACTCGATGCCCGCTTAACCATGATAGAGCGAGAGGGGGTGGTGGCGCTCATCAAGCGCCGAGTAGAGGAGCGTCTGCCGGCTGCATATCTCACTCATGAAGCATGGTTTGCTGGCTTATCATTTTATGTGGATGAGCGGGTGTTAGTGCCGCGCTCGCCGATAGCTGAGCTCATCGCTCAAGATTTTGAGCCGTGGCTGGGGGGCGAGTATCCGCAGCGTATCCTTGATTTATGCGCTGGTAGCGGTTGCATCGGGATTGCCTGTGCTTATCAATATGAAGATGCCAGCGTAGATTTGGTGGATATTTCCCGCGACGCCTTGGATGTTGCCGATATTAATATTGCGCGCCACGAGTTGAGTGATCGCGTGCGCACAGTTAAGTCAGATGTATTTGGAGCCCTGCATGGCCAGAAATACGATTTGATTGTGAGCAACCCGCCGTACGTAGATGCAGGAGACCTTGCGGCCATGCCGGCGGAGTATCGGCGCGAGCCAGCCCTAGGCTTGGCCTCCGGCCCCGACGGCTTAGATATTACTCGCCGAATTCTGCGTGAGGCTGCCGACTATCTAAGCGACGACGGGGTGTTGGTTGTTGAAGTAGGCAATAGCTGTCTTGCTTTAGATGCGGCGTTTCCTATGGTGCCGTTTATGTGGCTGGAGTTTGAACACGGCGGTCATGGCGTGTTCGTGATGAGTCGCAAACAATTACTTGAAAATGCGGCGAGTTTTGCGTGAGGCTCTGACCTTGTCAGCGCTTTACCGTATAATTCCTTATTAATGAATTTGGCCCCCGCGAAAGTTGCAGGGTAGGCCGCAAATAAACAATTTTGGGATAATCAATGTCTGGTAATAGCATCGGTAAATTATTCTCTGTCACCACCTTTGGTGAGAGCCACGGCTTGGCGCTGGGCGCCATAATTGATGGCTGCCCTCCAGGGCTGGAGCTCAGTGAAGCCGATTTGCAGCTTGACCTTGATCGTCGTAAGCCGGGCACCTCACGTTACACAACTCAGCGTCGTGAAGACGATGTGGTTAAAATTCTATCTGGGGTGTTTGAAGGTAAAACCACCGGCACCTCGATTGGTCTTTTAATTGAAAATACCGATCAGCGCTCCAAAGATTACGGCAAAATCAAAGACCGTTTCCGGCCAATGCACGCCGACTACACCTATCAGCAAAAATACGGTAGCCGTGATTACCGCGGTGGCGGTCGCTCGTCGGCACGTGAAACTGCAATGCGGGTGGCGGCTGGTGCGATTGCCAAAAAATATTTGGCCAGCAATTGTGGTATAGAAGTGCGCGGCTATCTGTCGCAACTTGGTCCAATCGCAATTGATAGCGTGGATTGGAGTGTGGTTGAAACCAATCCTTTCTTTTGTCCTGATGCCGATAAAATTCCGCAGATGGAAGAGTATATGCAGAAACTCCGCAAGGCTGGCGATTCGGTGGGCGCAAAACTCACCGTGGTGGCGAGTGGTATGCCAGTGGGTTTGGGCGAGCCAGTATTCGATAGATTAGACGCTGATATCGCGCATGCGCTAATGGGTATAAACGCGGTGAAAGGGGTTGAGATTGGCGCTGGCTTTGACTGCGTGGACGCACTAGGTAGTGAACACCGCGACGAACTGACGCCTCAAGGGTTTACCTCGAATAATGCCGGCGGCATATTAGGTGGTATTTCCAGTGGCCAAGATTTAGTGGCTCATTTAGCCTTAAAGCCAACCTCCAGTATTTTAGTGCCTGGCCGAAGTGTTGATGTTGACGGCAATGCAGTGGAAGTAATTACGACTGGTCGCCACGACCCCTGTGTCGGAATTCGGGCGGTGCCGATTGCTGAAGCTATGGTGGCCATCATGTTAATGGACCATTTTTTGCGCAATCGCGGTCAAAATGGTGGCGTACAGTCTGGCACTCCAGTGATTCCAGCATTCGCCTCGTAAGACCGGCATGAGCGCAGCGCTGCCGTATTGGCGTTTGTCTGGTTTTTATTTCTTTTATTTTGCGCTGTTAGGCACATGGGTGCCTTACTGGTCGCTATATCTGAAATCCCTAGGTTTTAGCTCGGAAGAAATCGGCATTCTGTCGTCCCTCGTGATGGTCACCAAAATAGTGGCGCCCAGCTTATGGGGCTGGCTTGCCGATAATATTGGCTATCGCAGCCGGATTATCCGGCTGGGTGCCTTTATGGCGACCTTGGCCTTTGCCGGTGTGTATGTGCGCTCGGATTTTTGGTGGCTGGCGGGGGTTATTGTCAGTTACAGTTTTTTCTGGAACGCAGTGCTCGCGCAATTCGATGTGTTAACGCTATCGCATCTCAGTGGCCAGTATGGGCGTTATAGTCTGATTCGGGTGTGGGGATCAATTGGCTTTATCTGCGCGGTTTTTGCGGTTGGCTGGTGGCTGGATCACCACCCGATAGTGCATTTATTGTATCTCATCACCTTATTACTAAGCGGTATTTGGCTGGCGAGTTTGCTTGTAACTGAAAAACCGAATGGTCTGCGCCGCGATGCCCAGCGGCAATCCTTAAAAGGTATCTTGCGCCGCCCAGCAGTGATCGCTTTTTTTGCGGCGAGTTTTTTTCTGCAATTGTCCCACGGACCGTATTACACTTTTTTTAGCATCTATCTTGACGCCCAGGCTTATTCAAAAACCGCGATTGGGGGCTTGTGGTCTCTAGGCGTGATTGCCGAAGTGTTGCTGTTTTTGTTTATGCATCGGCTGCTGGCTCGCTACAGTTTGCGGGGTATTGTGCTGTGGAGCTTGGGGCTGTCTTGCCTGCGTTGGCTGCTAATTGCCTATTTTGTGCAGAATCCCGCTGTGTTGGTGTTTGCTCAATGTTTACATGCGGCCAGTTTTGGCAGCTATCATGCGGCGGGAATTGAGATAATTCGCCATTGGTTTACCGGCCATCACGGTCAGGGCATGGCTATGTACAGCGGTTTAAGCTTTGGTTTGGGCGGCGCCTGTGGTGCGGTGTTAAGTGGCTGGGCGTGGGATCTGAGTGCCCAGCTGTGTTTTACCGCGGCGGGGGTTGCGGCGGCAATTGCGTTTTTTGTGGCTTGGGTCTGGTTTGATCTAAAAACTGAAGCCGAGCCCGACACATAATCTGCTGGCTCCGTGGGCTGCGCTTTTGTAGACTCGCCGTAAGTGTTTTACATAGGTAGTTGTATGGCTCAGGAATCAGTTGTTTACGGTTGTATTACCGATATGTTGTTTGCTGGAAATATCGCCGATGTTGCCGACCGACGCGATAATAATCAGTTGGTGACGGCATTATTGCCGGCTGCCGAAGATTGGCCGCTCTTATGTCGTGAGATGTTTTCGGCGCCGCGGTCAGCATTTGAATTTGGCGACTGCCAGACCGACGTGATTCATTTTGGTAGTTCGTACAAAGCCATAGAACATGAGTGGGATGAGTGGTTGCGGCAGTTCGAAAAAATGCTGCATAAAATGTACTGGGTTAGCGCGACCGTGCATTTACAAACGGCTTACAATGGGAGTCATACCTTTGTTTGGCAGGCGGAAGGCGATTTCCATGCGCCGGGCCAAGGCGCTGGTAAGTTGCGCTGCGAGTGGGTGCGCGAAGATACATTGGGTTAAACGGGCGCTGGCACCCAGAATTTTTCATTTAGCAAAAGGTTTAGCGTGGATAACACTGTCATTCAAGATTATGTAAAAACCTTTAAGCGTTACCGCACGCCAGTGTTGGCGGTGTTGGCAACGTTGATGCTAGTGTCCTCCGCAGTGTGGACCTTTGATGTGCCTTGGCAGGATATTGCCAGCTATTTCTTACTCTGTGTGGTCGGTGTTGGTGTGGTTGCGCTGCTCTCGGCAGCGCTGGTTTTTGCCTTAAAGCGCTTGCGGGGCTAGTCCCGCAACTTAGCTTATAACAATGTCGACATCGAGTTGTTCTGCAATAGCGTCGAGGCTGTCTTCTAGTTCATCAAAATCGCAGCCTGCGGGCATTTCGGCGCTTACATTGGCTTCGAATAGCGCGTCGCCACTCATGGCGGCACTGGTGATGTTCGAACTCATTTCAACCACATTAATTTGCTGTTGTTTAAGCGCGCGGCTTACTTCACGAACAATGCCTGGTCGGTCATTGCCCAAAATATGTAGTTTACATAACTTGCCGCTTCCGCTCGCCGCGGGAGCGCTGGCGCCAGGCTGAATGTGAATAGTTAAACCTTCGATGTTGAGGCTAGACAAGGCATTGCTAAGTTCATCGAGCTCGGCCTCGGCAACGGCGACCCTAACAATGCCGGCAAATTGGCCGGCAAGCTGAGTCATGCGGCTCTCTAGCCAGTTACCTTGGTGGTCGGCAACAATGTCGGCAAGACGTTCTACAAGACCAGGGCGATCTTGACCAAGAAAAGTAAAAACCAAAGAGCTGTTCACGGCGTACCCTTATTCGGTAATGATGGTAGTGGTAGAGTATAGTCTGGGCTGAAATAGAGTGTAAGGGAGTAGAGGCATGAAGGTGATTGTCGATTTTTGTTTAACGCCTTTAGGAGCAGAGACTTCACTGACACCGTATATTGCCGAATGCCAAAAAATTATCGTCAGCTTGGGTTTGTCTCATCAATTGCATGCCTACGGCACCAATATTGAGGGTGAGTGGGAGGTGGTGATGGACGCGGTTAAACGCTGCCATATGCGAGTACATGAAATGGGCGCACCGCGAATATCCACCCAGCTTAAGATTGGCACGCGCAGTGATCGCGAACAAAGTATGGCTGATAAAGTCTCACATGTGCGGGACTATTTAGCGCAGTCTTAAAAGCGCAAGCAAACTCAATAAGGAACAGTTTATGAGAGTTAAAATATTGCCACGGGCTTTGCACAGCTCCTTACTGTTTGGTGTGCTTAGTTTGTTTTTAATTAGTGGGGTAAAAGCAGATGTGCCGAGTGCTGCGCCGAATTGGTCGGGTGTTGTTGATGCCAGCCATCGCAGCGACGAGAACAAAGCCCGAGATAAATTTCGTCACCCCGTAGAGACCTTGCTGTTTTTTGGAATTCAGCCCTGCGACACAGTGGTAGAGCTTTGGCCGGGGGCTGGTGGTTGGTATAGCGAAGTGCTGGCGCCATTGGTGCGTGACTGTGGCAAACTGTATGCTGCGCAATTTGCTGCCGATAGCGATGTGTCTTTCTACAAGAATGCGCGGCTTGCCTACGAGCAGAAATTGGCGGCTAGCCCCGCCGTTTACGATAAAGTTGCAGTAACGACTTTGCATGCCCCCGATTTTCTCGACATTGCGCCAGCGGCGAGTGCCGATAAGCTGCTAACTTTTCGCAATGTTCACAATTGGCTAAAAGCGGGTGTGGCCGATCAGGTGTTTGCGGCTGCATTTAAGGCCCTTAAGCCCGGCGGCATTTTCGGTGTGGTTGAACACCGCGCAGATGCCGATGCGACCATGGCAGAGATGGTGGAGAGCGGCTATGTGAGTGAGCAAACGGTGATTGCACTGGCCGAAGCGGCGGGTTTTTTACTGCTCGATAGTAGCGAGATAAATGCTAATGCCAAAGATGACCACCATCATCCCAAGGGCGTGTGGACCTTGCCGCCGAGCTTGCGGCTTGGTGATCGCGAGCGGGAAAAATATTTGGCGATTGGTGAAAGTGATCGAATGACGCTTAAATTTGGTAAACCTGTACATGAATGATACTGATTATGTTGAAATCCCGTGGCAAAAACTCAGTCCAGAGGCTTTGCAGGGCATGCTTGAAGAGTTAGTGAGTCGTGACGGCACTGACTACGGTGAGCAGGAGTTGAGCACCGAGACTAAAATAAGCCAATTGCGCAATGCCTTAGCGCAAAAGCGCGCGGCCATCGCCTTTTGTCCCGACAGCGAAAGTTGGACGGTAATATCGAAAACCTAAGGGCGTTGAATACTTGCAATTGCGGCGCTGACATCGACAATAGACGGCCTTAATAGCCCTAAAATTGGATAGACGAATGACAATAGCGGTAGATCACACCTTGGATACCTGCGGTTTATACTGCCCAGAGCCAGTGATGATGTTGCACAATAAAATTCGCGATATTGCCTCGGGTGACATTTTGGAGGTGATTGCTACTGATCCGGCTACTACCAGAGACATTCCTAAGTTCTGTCAGTTTCTTGGCCACAGCTTGCTGGGCCAAGAAGAGGGTGACAAGGTATACCGCTATTTTGTGCAAAAAGCCTGATTTGTATCTCACTATCGTGATTGTGTATCGCTACTGCAATAGCTGAGTTAACGCCCTTGTGGCGATCTCGCCCCCCGCCTTAATTTGATTTGCAATGTGGTACTGGAAAAAATAGCGAAACGTCGGATTTCTCTGCACCACAAACAGGCAGGGGTCACCGGCTAAGATAGGGAAGTGGGTGGCTTGGCTCATGTCAGCAACCATCGCTAGCATGTCGCCGTTGGAATCTAGTCGCCAGCTAATTACTGGTTGTAGTTCGAACTCCATGCTGTCGCCAAGCAGGGCGGCATGACTGCCAATTAAATCGGGAAACTCCTGAATAAAACGGCCTTCGCCGAGGGCGGGATAGTTACGCATGGCACTAAGTGCGGCAAGGTGATGTTCAGGTATTTCACTAAAGCGCCGCTCGCGGGCGGGGTCGTAGTAGCCCTGCGATTGCCCTGTATTAGCGTTGTCCAAGTCGATGCAGCGGGCGATGCCGGTTAGCCATGGCAGCAGTGCGACGTATTTACCGCTGGCTAGCTGTGCCCAAGCGAGTATTTTTACCGCATAGAGTTTGTCGCGACTGAGTGCGTGATGAGCGTAAAGCAGGCATAGTCCCTCATACTCGGGGGATATGCGGAGAATTCTATTTTGCTCAGCCGCACGGGGGCGCTGAGGAAATGGGATAATCTTCGCCGTGGAAGATTTGCCGAGGTTACGTGGAGCCATAATACATTCCTCACGTAGCGGGCGGTACATTTCGCTGCCGAGCTGAGGCATGTGGCTTGGGGCTTAAATCCACCCATTGCTACCATGCTCAATTGCAAAGTCGGTGCGCGAAAGTCCCTTTCTGTTAAAATTACTCCCTGTTTCTGATTTTGCCAAGTGCTTGTTGATGAGTTTTTGTTATTTTTCTTATGGTTCTAATATGAATTCGGCGCGGATGGAAGCGAGAGGGTTGGCTTTCACCCGTGCGGAAAGCGCCCGTTTGTGCGGCTATCGGCTCGTGTTTAATAAGCGTTCACACTGCACGGTTGGCGTTGCTTATGCGAACGTAGTGCATAGCAGTCAGTGTGCGGTAGAAGGCGTGTTGTATACCTTAGCCGACCCCAGTGCCCTAAACATTATGGACCGCTTTGAGGGCACACCGGTACGCTACAGCCGCGAATGCTTGGCTGTGCAAACCGCTGTTGGCGTAAAGAATGCTTGGATTTACCTCGCGAATCCGGCCTATGTTGAGGCTGGTTTGTTACCCGAAAGTGGTTATCTAGCGCATTTATTGGCGGGTGCAGAATTTCTGTCGGCTGAGTATATGGCGATGTTGCGAGCGCAAGAGTGCCGTCCGTCTGCCCAAATTCAAGGTTTAAATGGTCTGCTCCACAATGCGTGAGGCGCGGACTGTTGCAAAATCCCTTGGTCAACTTGCTAGCAGCGAGTTGATTTGCGAGGTGTTTGCCCGCTGTTTTGCACAAAGCCACCGCAGCCTGTTGGTCGCGGGCGGAGACGAACCTTTTTATCAGCCCGCGATTGTGTCCGATGACTACCATCAAATTGTGTTTCGGGCAGATTACGCGGCCAGTGCCCTTCATGAGGCGGCCCATTGGTGTATAGCAGGCGAAGCCCGTCGTCAGCTGCCAGATTACGGTTATTGGTATGAACCTGACGGTCGCGACGCGGCACGCCAAAGCGTCTTTGAATCAGTAGAAATCTGCCCTCAAGCCCTAGAGTGTTTGTTTAGTTATGCAGTGGGCCGTCGTTTTCGGGTTAGCATTGATAATCTCGGCGGTGTGGAGATTGATCCATTTCCTTTTCAATTAGCGGTTTGGCAGCAGTGTCAGCGTTATCTTCGCAACGGCCTACCGCCGCGAGGCGAGCTGTTTCGGCAAGCACTGGCGCAGGAGTTTGGCACGAGCGTCGCCCTTGAGTCTATCAATATTCCCTTAAATTATGTTGTAGATTAATGTTTAATATCAAATAGATAGACTATATATCTCGAATTAAAAACAGGATTAGAACGCATTGAAAATAGTGGTGGATGAAAATATTCCCGGTGCTAAGCAGTGTCTCGCTCAATTTGGTGAGGTAGTTCTGCGCAGTGGTCGGGAGATTTGCGCGGCAGATGTGCAGGGCGCGGATGCCTTAATTGTACGCTCTGTCACTAAGGTCAATCCCGCTTTGTTGGCGGGCTCGAGTGTGCGGTTTGTTGGCTCGACCACAATTGGCAGTGATCATCTCGATATTGATTATTTGCGTGGGCAGGGAATTCAATTTTGCACCGCGCCGGGCTCCAATGCCGAGTCGGTGGTGGATTATGTGCTCAGTGTGCTTTGCCGAGTTGATGGGGCGCTGGCGAGTTTACTGACTGGTGATCGGGTCGGAATTGTCGGCTACGGTAATGTCGGCAAGCGCTTGGGGCAGCGTTTAACTACTATTGGTATCGATTGGATTGCCTACGACCCCTTGCTGAACCCCGCAGACCATCCCAATTTGCGTTCGCTAGCCGAGGTCATCAACAGTGCGGTGCTGAGTTTGCATGCGCCCTTGACCGTGGCAGGGCCTTTTCCAAGTTTTCATATGCTGAATGCAGTGCAACTGCAGAGCTTGCCGGAAAATGCCCTGTTGTTAAATGCTGGGCGTGGCGAGGTGGTGGCGACAGAGGAATTGCATGCTCTGCTGGACAGTCGGCCGGATATTCGCTTGGCCTTGGATGTGTGGGAGGGCGAGCCCGACTTTCCCGCTGCCTTGGCTGAGCGCTGCGCGATTGCAACCCCGCATATTGCCGGTTATAGCGTCGATGGCAAAAAAACTGGATTACAGATGATTGCCGCCGAACTGGCGAACTTTTTGGATAAACCTTTAAAAGTAGGCGACGATAATGCTGTTGCTGAGTTGCTGGCAATTCACTGCCCGGGGGGCGACGCGTTTAGTTTAATTCCCGCGGCGGTGCTGGCGGTGTACGACGTGGCCGGTGATAGTCAGCGTTTTAAGGCGATTATTGCAGATGCTGAGCGCGGAAAACGCTTTGATTTACTGCGTAAACACTACCCGCCGCGCCGCGAATTAGCTTACAGCAATCTTGTTGCAGTTGAGCCTGAAATGGCTAGTTTGCTGCGCGCTGTGCAAGGCGGCAAATGAACTCTGCTGAGGTGCCTTGCAAGGCTTGCAGGCTATTTTCAATCATGGCGTCACTAATCGGTATTTCGCGACCATCTTGGTCGATGATGGCGCCGAGATAATTGTTTTGTTCAGTATTCCGCTGGAATTTTGCGCTGGTGTGTTGGCTCACCGTATTCTCCATTGCGTGTTGGCTGGCATGGCCTTGTAGTCTTGTTTGGTTAATTTGGCCACGATTTACAGCGCATGTACCTAGGTAATTTACGTAATAGTCTGGGATTGGTTTGGGTTTGAACAAATTACAGCTTCTATTAGTGGGCAGGCCTAAGCCTTAGCCTGAAAGGAATATCATGTTTAAGTTGGGCTTAATCGTAAACCCCATCGCTGGCGCTGGCGGTCCACTTGGTCTGAAGGGCAGTGATGACTTACGCAGCAGCGATGGTCGGTCGCAGGCGAGGGGCCTGCGCTGTTTGGCGCATCTGGCCAAGGCCGCGAGTGGACGCTTAGCGGTTTATGGCTTTAACGGCGCGATGTCGGCGCACAACAGTGGCAATGACGTTAATGATGCCGAATTGGCAGGTTTTCCCTTTGTGTCGGTTGGTCGGCCGCTGAGCGACGAGCAAACCACGCCAGCAGATACCCAAGCCGCTGCGCAGGCATTGCTAAGCGCAGGGGTGGATTTACTACTGTTTGTAGGCGGTGATGGCACCGCGCGGGATGTGTTTGCCGCTATTGGTGCAGCACTGCCCGCGTTGGGGGTTCCCGCAGGGGTGAAGATGCACTCTGGGGTCTATGCGGTTAGCCCCGAGAGTGCGGCAGATATTGTGTTGGCGCTATTGGATGGCGGCTTGGTCGATGTTGAGCTTGCCGAGGTGCGCGACATCGACGAGGTGGCTTTTCGGGAGGGAAAAGTGCGCTCCCAACACTTCGGTGAATTATTAGTGCCCCGCATTGGCGGCTTTTTACAGCACGTTAAGTCTGGGGGGCGTGAGGTTGAAGAGCTGGTGCTGGCCGATATTGCCGATGAACTCATCGCTGACATGGATGCCGAGACCCTCTACGTTGTTGGTCCAGGTAGTACGACCCAAGCGGTGATGATTCAGCTAGGCTTGGAAAATACCCTATTGGGTTTCGATCTGATCTGCGATCAGCAGTTAGTGGCGCGGGACCAGAGTGGCCAAGGTATTGCTGATGCTGTGGCGAGTCATAAGGGCCCTGTAAAGGTGTTGATAACGGCGATTGGCGGGCAGGGGCATATATTGGGGAGGGGTAATCAACAACTTGGCCCAGAGCTGATTCGCAGGATTGGCCGGGATAATTTTATTGTGATTGCAACTAAAACAAAAATTCGTGAGTTGGCGGGGCGGCCCCTGTTGGTCGACAGTAATGATTTGGTCTTGGATAAAGAGTGGGAAGGGTATATTCGAGTGGTAACAGGGTATCGGGATGCGATTATGTATCGAGTGAGTGCGTCTGGTGAGTGATTTTGCACGCTTTGTGGCGTTAAGTGATTTTGCCTCCTGGCCGGAAAAAATGGCGGGTAGCTCTGCTGCCCAGCGCCTTTTCCATGGTCGTGGTCAGTGCTTTGCTGGATTTGAATATTTTACGGTTGACTACTTCGCGCCGGTTTTGTGGCTGGTCTTATACCGCGCGCCGGAGCCTGAATTTTGGGCGCAGTTCTGCACGGAGCTAAAGCTCTGTTGTGAGGGAAGTAGTGGCGCGGCTGTTATTCAGAGTCGGTATCAAGATTCGCCTGCAACTTATTGTTTGTGGGGAAGTATACCGATTAATTTTACTGCCAAAGAAGGGGCGGCAGAATACTTGCTTGATCTCGGCGCAAAGCAGAATATTGGCTATTTTATGGACATGCAGCCGGCGCGGCAGTGGTTGGCTGAGCGGGCCGGGGGCAAGCGAATTTTAAATTTATTTGCATATACCTGCGCCTTCTCGGTGGCGGCAGAATTGGCCGGCGCAGCGCGCCTAGTGAACGTGGATATGAGTAAAGGCGCTCTGCAGGTTGGTCGTGAAAATCACCGCCGCAATGGCGCGCGGCTAACAACGAGCGGAGAGGCGGCGGAGCTTAAATTTTTGAGCCACGATATTCTCAAGTCCTGGGGGCGTTTGCGTAAATTAGGACCCTACGACGTGGTTGTTTGTGATCCGCCCTCGCTGCAGAGAGGCAGTTTTGATGCGGTTAAGGATTATCCTAAATTGGCGAGGCGCTTTAGTGAGCTAATGCCCTTAGGTGGGGACGTGTTGGCTTGTTTAAATGCGCCGTATTTAGACGAGCAGTTTTTGCGTGAGACCGTTGAGCGTCACTGCGCTGAGGCGGTGTTTGTCGAGCGCTTAGCGGGTCGGCGAGATTTTCCGGAGCAGAGTGCAGATCGGGCCCTGAAGGTTTTGCATTTTCAGATCAAGCCGCGCGAAGCTGACTTGATCTGAGTGGGCATAAGCCGGTAAATCGGCTATTTCAAGGCCTTGAGCTGCTTGCGGTAGCCAGCGAGAAAGTGGGCAAAGCGCTCAATGGCATCGGCCAAATCAAGCTTATTGGGCAGGAATACAATCCGCAAATGGTCGGGCTGTGGCCAATTAAAGCCAGAGCCCTGCACTAGTAGAATGCGCTCTTGGTTTAATAAGTCTAAAACCAGCTTCTCGTCGTCTAGAACGGGGTATACCTCGGGATCCAGTTTGGGGAACATATAAATGGCCCCAGCCGGCTTGGTGCAGCTCACCCCAGGTATTTCATTGAGCATCTTGTGGGCTAAATCACGCTGCTCGAGCAGGCGGCCGCCGGGCAGGATAAGTTCATTGATGCTCTGATAGCCGCCAAGTGCCGTTTGGATGGCGTGCTGAGCGGGCACATTGGCGCATAGCCGCATCGACGACAATATATTTAGGCCTTCAATGTAATCGCTAGCGCGGTCTTTGGCGCCAGACACAATTAGCCAGCCGCTGCGGAAGCCAGCAAGACGATAGGCTTTTGACAGGCCGTTAAAGGTCAGGCACAAAATGTCGGCCTTTAAGCTGCCAATCGGAATGTGCACGGCATCGTCATAAAGAATTTTGCTGTAAATTTCGTCGGCAAACACCACAAGATTGTGCTCTTCGGCAATCGCGACCAACTGCTCCAACATTTCACGGCTGTATACGGCGCCAGTCGGGTTGTTGGGATTGATAATAACAATCGCCTTGGTATTGGCGGTGATCTTGCTGATAATGTCGTCTATTGACGGCTGCCAGCCATTATCTTCTTCGCATAGGTAATGTACTGGCGTGGCGCCAGACAGAGACACCACGGCGGTCCATAGCGGGTAGTCGGGGGCAGGTATAAGAACCTCGTCACCTTGGTTTAGTAAGGCCTGAGTGGCCATGCTAATTAATTCGCTGGCGCCATTGCCCAAATAGATGTCGCCAACTTCAACGCCAGGTATGCCGATTTTTTGGCACTCTTGCATAACCGCTTTGCGGGCGCTGTATAGGCCTTTGGAGTCGCTGTAGCCTTCGCTGTCGGGCAGCATGCGGATGACATCTTGAATGATCTCATCAGGGGCGTTAAAACCGAAGGGGGCGGGGTTGCCGATATTCAGCTTGAGTATGCGGTAGCCTTCTTCTTCAAGCTCATTGGCGCGCTGCAGCACTGGGCCACGGATTTCGTAGCAAACATTGCTCAGTTTTTTTGACTTGTAATAGGGGCCCATGTTCTGCCTTCTTAATCCGTAGTAAGTTCAGAGTGTTAGTCTGTAGTGGCTTGGCTGACTGATCAGCTGCGCTGGTAGTGGGTAAATCGGGGTGCTAAATTTGTGTGAGCGGCATCGCTATTGTCTTAGTATGCCCTGCGCCAAGAATTACTTGGTGTGATTATACGGCGTTGATGGCCCCAAGGTGGAGAGCTTTTCGTGGAAAAAATAGTGAAATCTGAGAGTGAATGGCGGGAACTTCTCTCTGAAGAGGAGTTTCAGGTGTGTCGCCAAAAGGGGACTGAGCGCGCATTTACTGGTGAGTATAACGCTGAAAAGGCCGATGGCATTTACCGCTGCCGCTGCTGTGGGCAGCCCTTGTTTAGCTCGGAGACAAAATATGACTCCGGCTCGGGATGGCCGAGCTTTTATCAACCCAGCGAAGAAGAGGTTGTTGCTATAAATAGAGATGTGAGTCATGGCATGGTTAGGGAGGAGGTGGTATGTGCTCGCTGTGAGGCACATTTAGGCCATGTTTTTCCAGACGGCCCTGCGCCGACCGGTTTGCGCTATTGTATTAATTCGCTGTCGCTTAAGCTCGACACCGATGGTGATGAGTAATTACTAGCCAGATTGTTTATTAAACAAACAGTATTGCCCTTTAATTTGATTTATTTCACTTTAATGGCAAAAGCGACTTGACGGCGGGCGCTAAGGTTTCTAGAATTCGCGCCACTTTCAGACAACAAGTGACTCGGAGTCTGGAAGGTTTGCGGCGTCCCCTTCGTCTAGTGGCCTAGGACACTGCCCTTTCACGGCAGTAACAGGGGTTCGAGTCCCCTAGGGGACGCCATTATTCAGTCGTGCTGATGCGTCGGCAGGGCGAAAAAGAGAAGCAGAAATGCTTCTCTTTTTTTTTGCAAAAAATTTAATATTGGCATGAAAATATCCTTGACGGGCAGGGTTTGGCGCTCTAGAATGCGCGCTCTTTCAAGGACAGCAGCTTTGTTCTGAAAGAGCTCGCGGCGTCCCCTTCGTCTAGTGGCCTAGGACACTGCCCTTTCACGGCAGTAACAGGGGTTCGAGTCCCCTAGGGGACGCCAATTAATTTGCGTCACAGCACGTAAATTTGTCAGTAACTTGCTTAGGCAGTTTGTTGACACATTGATGAAAACGACTTAGTATGCGCACCGTTAATTGCTGGTGAACAAAAAAGTCAGTTTAATCAAGGCTGTACGGCATATGTGAAATTGATTTAGAATGGCTTCTAAATCTAATGTCGTGATTTGCGGGAATAGCTCAGTTGGTAGAGCGCAACCTTGCCAAGGTTGAGGTCGGGAGTTCGAGCCTCCTTTCCCGCTCCAAATTCTAAAAAAGCGAAGCGACTGCTTCGCTTTTTTTTTGCCTGTACTTTTATCCGAAAAATGTTTTTCTTGGTTAGTCGCGCCACCTTGCGCAAGTGCGGGGTGACGCTATTGTTTTAATTCACGCTAGTGCATACCAAATACTTGGGCGCGGAGATTTCTGTAGCAGGTGTCAGGTTTGCTGTTGCACTGTTCGTAGTATTGTTCTTCAACTTTTTGGTAGCGCTCCATTTCATCGTCGCCAAGATAGTGCATGCAGTCGCCACCAAAAAACCACAGTAGGTCGCGGTGCACCTGTGGGGTGATGTCAGGGTAATGGCCAATGATGTGGGTTATGATACGCTGACCAAGTGCGACGTAAGCCTCATTGGTAGCGAATTCTTCTTTTAGTTGCGCAAGCATCGCTAATAACTCGGCATTGCTCTCTTCGCTGTGTGCCGGGTGCTGTGGCAGTACCACTGCGCAGTGCGTGTGAAGCTCTGTGCAGAGTTGTAGGTAGTATTCAATTCGTGTCGTCACGTATTCTCCATTGCGCATTTTTGCAGATTGTTTCTGAGCTGGGGCTAATTGGCTCTAGTGTATTCCATCGCGCTAGCGTGGCAAAATACGCGGCTTACAAAATGATGTAATCGATTTAGGTAATTATTATGGCGCTTGCCCTAGAAATTAAGGGATTACGCAAGGTTTATGGCAATGGTTTTGAGGCCCTGAAGGGCATCGATCTCGAGGTTAAGCAGGGTGATTTTTTCGCTTTGCTCGGTCCGAATGGTGCAGGTAAATCCACTACCATTGGCATTGTGTCGTCGCTAGTGAAGAAAACCGCTGGCGAGGTGCGAATTTTTGGCCATTCCCTCGACAGTGATATCGCGGCGGCCAAGCGTCAAATTGGCTTAGTGCCCCAAGAGTTCAACTTTTCTAATTTTGAGTCGGTTTGGGATATTGTAGTGAATCAGGCGGGCTATTATGGCCTGAGTCGTGGGATTGCCGCTGAACGAGCTGAGAAATACCTGAAGAAGCTGGGTTTGTGGGACAAGCGCCACGGCGCCTCGCGGATGCTGTCGGGGGGGATGAAGCGCCGCTTGATGATTGCTCGGGCGCTTGTGCATGAACCGCGCCTATTGATTTTAGATGAGCCTACCGCTGGTGTGGATATCGAGCTGCGCCGCTCAATGTGGGAGTTTCTCACTGAAATTAATCGCAGTGGCACAACGATTATTCTCACCACTCACTACCTCGAAGAAGCAGAGAGCCTGTGCCGTAATATTGCGATTATCGACGCGGGCAATATCGTTGAAAACACCAGTATGAAAGCCTTGCTGCGCCAGTTGCAAAAAGAGGTGTTTATCCTC
Organism: Zhongshania guokunii; assembly: GCF_040892635.1. Taxonomy (NCBI): domain Bacteria; kingdom Pseudomonadati; phylum Pseudomonadota; class Gammaproteobacteria; order Cellvibrionales; family Spongiibacteraceae; genus Zhongshania; species Zhongshania guokunii. Next base: position 45,483 of record NZ_JBFRYA010000022.1, read on the forward strand.
GATGTACGGGACAGCTTGAGTGCTGATATTAGTATTCCAGGTTTTGACACCCGCTTTGTGGATGAACACACCTTGGAGTTGGTGCTTAAAAAGGGCACCTCTCTCAATGAGGTGTTTGCCGCGCTGAATAGTAGTGAACTGGTGGTTAGCAGTATGCGCAATAAGGCTAATCGCCTCGAAGAATTATTTGTGTCGCTACTGAACCCAAAATAAAGCGAATATTCGTGTATTCAGGTGTTATTGGGAAATCCTGGTTCTTAGATTTAAAAGGTGGAATTGTTAATGACAGCAGCAGAGCAGTGGATTGCGTTTTACACCATTGTCCGTAAAGAGATTCGTCGCTTTATGCGGATCTGGATGCAAACCTTATTGCCGCCGGCGATTACCATGTCGCTGTATTTTGTTATTTTTGGCGCCTTGATCGGCTCGCGGATAGGGCAGATGGGTGGCTTTTCTTATATGGAGTTTGTGGTGCCGGGTTTGATTATGATGTCGGTAATCACCAACGCCTATTCTAATGTGGTGTCGTCTTTTTTTGGTGCTAAGTTTCAGCGCTTTGTGGAGGAGATATTGGTGTCGCCAATGTCGAATAACACGGTGTTGTGGGGGTTTGTGATTGGCGGCGTAGCGCGTGGCTTATTGGTTGGCTTAATCGTAACCATGTTGTCGCTGTTTTTTACCACGCTGCATATTCAGCACATCGGCATAACCATAGCGATCGTACTGATGACCTCGATAATGTTCTCGCTGGCGGGGTTTATCAACGCGGTATTTGCCAATAATTTTGACGATGTTTCGATTGTGCCGGTGTTTGTACTAACGCCGCTGACCTATTTGGGTGGTGTCTTTTACTCAATCGACTTATTGCCGGAGTTTTGGGCTGGAGTGTCGCGCTTAAACCCCATGCTCTACATCGTTAATGCGTTTCGCTATGGGGTGCTAGGTACCTCAGACGTCAATGTGGTAACCGCCTTTATTATGGTCGGTGTGTTTACCTTGGCAGCCTATGCCTACTGTATGTATTTATTGCGCAGTGGAACCAGGCTGCGCCAGTGAATGCTTGGTTTGGAATGAGCGAGAGTTATCTAAAATGAGTGAGCACCACGGTCACGGCCCTTTAGGCGCGAAGGTTGATTATCCGGCTCAGTACGACGCGAGTTGTTTATACCCAATACCTCGCGCCGCAGGGCGCGCAGCTTTGGGTATTGCGGCGGACTTGCCTTTTGTTGGGGTCGATATTTGGAATGCCTATGAATTGTCGTGGCTAAATCTAAATGGTAAACCGATGGTGGCTTGTGCGGAGTTTCGGGTCCCCGCCGACTCGGAAAATATTATCGAATCGAAATCCTTTAAGCTCTATCTTAATTCCTTTAATCAAACTCGGTTGGGCGGTATTGCTGAGCTAAGTGCTGTACTCACTAAAGATTTGAGCGCGGCGGCGGGAGCGCCAGTTCAGGTAGAAATAGCTTGCCCTGATGACTGGGGGCTGAACTACGTTATTCAGAATCCTGCTGGCGAGTGTCTTGATAGCTTGGATATTAGTCCCGACAGCTACCAGCCAAATAGCATGCTATTGAAAGCGAGTGAGGGAGAGTCGGTAACAGAAGAGCTGTATAGTCATTTATTGCGTTCGCGCTGCCCAGTGACCTCTCAGCCCGACTGGGCGAGTATCGAAATTGCTTATAGCGGTGCACGTATTGATCGGGAGGGGCTGTTAGCGTACCTGATTTCATTTCGCGAGCACGACGATTTTCACGAGCAGTGTGTTGAGCAAATTTTTAGTGATATTAATCGCTATTGCCAGCCGACTAGCTTGCGGGTTTACGCTCGATATTTACGGCGCGGTGGTCTAGATATTAATCCTTGGCGCAGTAATGTTGTTAATGATAAAGCGTACAACAGCCGCGGTTCGCGACAGTGATAAAGTACTGTTAGGCCGCTGTTTGCCATGTGGATAATGTCTGCGCCAATTTGGCGAGGCAGGCATTAAAATCAGTAGACTTACTGATAAATGCATCTGCGCCGAGCGCTTTGCATTCGCTTTGTTCTCGGTACGTTCCAGTGTGCATTACAATATAAATATGATCGTAGCGTTTATTTTTGCGAATAAATTCAAGTGCTGTTTTGCCATCCATTCGCCGCATATTAATATCGAGAAAAATAATATCAGGAAGTTCATTACTGTATTGAGCGTCGAGTTCTGCGAGTAGTAGCTCGCCGCCTTCAATCTCTTTAAGTTGCGGTTTTTCGCCCAGCCTGGTGAGGCTTTCTTTAAAAATAATTCTGTCAGCCATAGAGTCATCGACAATCCAAAATGTCGGGCTTCTGCTTGCAGTCATCTTGCCATTTATAATCCGGTAGTTTTAATAGATGTTAGGGTAGGGGGTCGCGGTCTGTTGTTCTGTAGGTATTTGTTCTGATTAAGCTAGCGTTATTGCCGCCGATATCAACATCAGTAAGTAAATCAACGGATATCCCGAACTCCGGCCTAGCGGCATAATTGCTGCCATATACGAGAGGTTTGGGAGTTTAATATGCTAATTGCAAGCTACTTGCTAGGCTGCGACGGAGATGGCAGCGTCCGCCATTTAGCCGTTGACAATGTTATACCTGAATCAACTCTGACGATGGAGTACACGCTCTATCCCCGTGAGTCGGCGAGAGGTGCCGAGATCATTGATCTGGTTTTGCAATTTGCCGATGCAGAAGAGCCCCGCAACATTATCTGTCTGCCCGCTATTCCTTCGGCGGTGGTGAATCATATCCTTGCTGGCTTGCCGCTACAAATTGTTGATTTTGCCTACGGCAGAGTTGTGCGTTTGGATTGTCAATTTCAGCCCTATCAGCAGCGTTGTGCTTAATATGAGTTATTGGCGTAGGAGCAAGACCAGCGCTCTTGAAGCTAAATATTATTCAATGCACGGTCCTCAATCTACGATTAGTTTGTGCCCGTCGACACAGCGGATGAGCTATGCAGCGAATTTTGCTGCAAAAATACCGCAAACCATTGACGGCCGAATTCAATCAGATCAACGTCTATCTCCTGATGCCGATACCTTGAATTACTTTGTAAAATTGGCTGAGCGACTGTCTAAATCCCCCAAAGCGTAAATTTCCGCTGCGCTAGCTAGCAAGCTTGTTTATCATGGCCTCTTGAATATCGATTTTAGGGGTCATTGTGTCTGAATTAAATCATCGCCACGCGTTTGTTACGATGCTGGATTTGCAAAACCGCATGAATGCCAAAGTTCATCCAGACTGGATGAGCCAGGGTTTTGCTTGGTATCGCGCTGCGTGGATAGAATGCGCTGAGCTGATGGACCACTTCGGCTATAAGTGGTGGAAAAAGCAACAAGCCGATATTGAGCAAGTACAGCTGGAAGTGGTCGATATCTGGCATTTCGGTTTGAGTGCGATGTTTACGCCCGGCGCGGATATCGAGAAGCTGGCTGATGCTATTGTGAACGAATTGGCAAGCTATCAGGCCTCGGGCAAGGGCGTATTAGCAGCGACGGAAGCACTGGCGGGGCACTGCCTGACCGAGAAAAGCTTTTCGGTGAGCTTGTTTTGGGATCTGATGGCCGCGTCGGGGCTTAGTTTCGACCAGCTTTATAAGCAGTATGTTGGCAAGAATGTGCTCAATTTTTTCCGTCAAGATCACGGTTATAAAGACGGCAGTTATATTAAGATTTGGCAGGGCAGCGAGGATAATGTCCATCTTGTCGAGATACTCGCTAGCGCGGATATGCGCTCACCACAATTTGCCGATGACGTTTACAAGAGCCTTGTGGCTCGTTATCCGTCGGCCTAGGGGCGTTGCTAATGTCTTCGGATAAGGTCTCTACCTCGGCTCTGGCCAAACTTGGTGAAATTCCTGTTCAGCAGCTGTTTTCGGTGCTGAAGGATTACGGTTGGATCCGTAAAACGGATGACGGCTGGGCGCTGACGGGCAAGGGCGAATTTGAAGGCGGTAGCTATATCACCAGCAAACGCTACGGTCGCTATATTGTGTGGCCAAATTCCTTATTAGAGCACCCGCTTTTTCAGGCGTTAGAAAGCAATAAATTGTTGTCTGCGGCGGCATTGGGGCGTATCGAAGGGTTTAGCGGGCGGGAAATTAATCGCATGCTAGTTGAAATCGCCTGGTTGCGTCCTAGCTCTCGTGGTTGGGAGCTAACGGAGCTAGGTATTGCTGAGGGCGGACAGCTTTTTGAAAATCAGCAAAGCAGTCTTAGCTACGTATTGTGGCCGGAAGATGTCCGTCATCGGCCGGCGTTAAAGCGAATTTTACAGCAGTGCCGAAAACCAGAGCCTGAAGTTGATGATTTATTTGCGGCCAGTCAATCGCCAGATCGAGAATGGCGTAGTCTTGATGGTGTGGTCTGTAAAAATCACGCCCACTGGGCTATAGCTCAATGGCTGTATTTAGCTGGCCTGCGCTATGCTGTCTACCGAAGTTTACCGGTGGCGGAGAATTTAGTTGGCGATTTTTATTTGCCTCAGGCTGGCGTCTATATTGAGTACTGGGGAGGCGATGATCACTCCGACGCCATCTCAGCGCGTATGCGGCGCGCTGAGTTGTGCAAGAAATTAGGTTTTACTGTTCTTGATGTTCATCCAGATGATTTGCCTAATTTAGATGACTACCTCAGTCGGCATCTGCAAACTCTTGGCGTGGATTTTTACTAGTGTTCCAGTTCTTGCTTAATGGCTTCAGCCAAGGCTAAGTCTTTGGCCGTTAAGCCTCCCGAGTCGTGGGTAGTGAGGGCGATGTTGACCGTTTTATAAACATTGCTCCACTCTGGATGATGGTCTATTTTTTCAGCACGCATCGCAACGCGGGCCATAAATCCAAATGCGCTGATAAAGTTTTCGAACTCCAGCTTGGTACACAGCTTACCTTCACGCAACTCCCAGCCTTTCAAGTTTTTCAGCGCATCGCTAACTTCTTGCTCAGTTAATTTTACGGTCATTAGATTTCCTTTTAGCCTTGTTTTGTCAAAAATACGCCGCACTCCATATGGTGAGTGTACGGGAACTGGTCGAAGAGGGCGAAGTCATTGACGTGGTGAGATTTTGTTAATATTTCCAAATCGCGGCGCAGGGTTTCTGGGTTGCATGAAATGTAAATAATATTATTAAAGCCTGCAATAAACTCACGGCTGGCGGCGTCTAAGCCGGCTCTGGGTGGGTCTACTAATACCGTGCTTATGGCGTAGCTGTCGAGGTCGACGCCGTGTAGGCGACGGAAGCTGCGCTCTTTATTTAGCGCTGAGGTCAGTTCCTCGCTAGACATCCGCAGTACCAGTGCATTGCTGACCGTATTCATGGCAAAATTTTCGTGGGCGGCTTTAACCGAGGTTTTCGAAATTTCGGTGGCGAGTACACGGCGAAAATGGGTTGCCAGTGGTATGGTGAAATTGCCGTTACCACAATATAGCTCCAGCAAATCGGTATCGGGATTCTGGCCACAGCGCGCCTTGGCCCAGCTTACCATTTTGGCATTTACTTTGCCGTTGGGCTGGGTAAATCCACCCTCATACTGGTGGTACGCGTAGTGCTTGCCGTCTACGGGTAATTGCTCTAGCACATAGTCTCGATCGAGTACGATTTTTTGTTTTTTACTGCGGCCAATAATTTGAATATTGAATTGCTCGGCGATGGCTTGGGCGGCTAGCTGCCACTCGTCGTCGAGCCGACGGTGGTATATCAACGTGACCAGCATGTCGCCACTGAGGGTGCTCAAAAACTCAATTTGAAATAAGCGCTTATTTAACGCCGAGTGTTCGCCAAGCGCCAGCCGCAGTGGCGTCATTAATGTGCAAATGGTTTCTGAGGCGGTAGGGAAATGATCAATCCTGATCGGTGCTTTAGGGTCTCTGGGATCGAACATCGCGTAGAAAAAGCTGCCATCTTCGTGCCAAATACGAAACTCGGCGCGCAGGCGATAGTGCTCTGGTGCTGAGGGGTAGATTTCGGCCGTTGGTAGTGCGAGATCAGCGAAGCTCGCAACAACGGTGTTCACTTTCTCAGCGAGAAGTTGCGGGTATTCTGCGGTATTTAGGGGTTTGAAACTCATAGGTTTTCCGTAGCTGTGGCGCTGAGTCGTTGGCGATTGCGCTGGTTCCAGATTGCGCTGGCCTGAGCGAGGCATTCTTCTTGATTAAGTTCGGGGCTTCGCAACTGTAGGGCAATCGCAATGGTACCTTGAATGGCGAGTCGGCCGTATTCACTTATGTGTTCGTCACGCCACGCGTTGAGTAACTCGGTGGTGGGTAGTTCGCTAAGCTTTTCTTGCCTGCCGTCGAGCATGCGGGGCCATTCGGCCTCGCTTAAGTGGCCGTTGTGGACGCTTTTAACGCGACAGTCGGCTTCAGGTTTGCGTTCCGCTTCGCCTGCTTCACCTTTAAATACCACGGCGTGAGCTTGGCCCAATAACGCGGCCGCCTGCTGATGATTGTCGGCATAAGCAGGGTGGAAAATACTCTGTATAGAATAGTCTGCGGCAAGTGGGTTGAGTAGCCGCGACAGGGTGTGTACCGGCGAGCGCAGGCCAAATTGAGCGCGTAGATCAATCATGCGCTGCAGTGGCGGTGAAAATTGCGCAAGTGGCAGGTATGCGAAATTACCTTGCTCTAGTTTACTACTGACATCTTGCCAGTCGCGGGCGGTGGCTTCGCCGAGTTCTGCCAGCACGTGCTCGCTGTAGATACGTTCGGCGGTGTGTCCGGCAGCACCGTGCATAAACACGCGTAAACCACTGTCTGCCAGCGCTAGGGCGGCAAGTAGATACCATGGCTGCTGCCGGCGCTTACCGGCGTAGCTCGCCCAGTCTAGGTCAACGGCAATACTTGGTGCCCGGAGGGTTTCACGCACCGCGCGAACAAAGCCGGCAAGCTCTTCAAAGCTTTCTTCCTTGACCCGCAGCAGCATAAGAAAGGCGCCGAGCTGCACGTCCTCTACTTCGCTGCGCATAATCATGCCCATCGCGGCATAGGCTTCGTCGGCGTTAAGTGAGCGCGACCCAGTTTTGCCCTTGCCAAGAATACGAACATATTGTGCGAAAGGGTGTTCGGCTATCATAGATACACTCGGAGTGGGTTTATAGGCAGTTGTCTGGGCGGGGCAGACCAGCAATTTTACTGAGCGACTTTGCTGGGCTATCGGGAAAGTGTTTCAGAAAATACAGGCTGGTGCCCTTGTCGGCGCCAAGTTCTAATTTGGCGTATTTTATCAGGGGCCGCATCGCTGGGGACAGGCCAAACTGCTGGTAATAACGCTGCACCAGTTCAATTAGCTGCCAGTGGCTTTCGCTCAGGGTGATGCCGGAGCTGGTGGCGAGTTGTTCAGCGACAGCCGGCGACCAATCAGTGAGGTCTTTAAGGAAACCGTCGGGATCGGTGGCGATGCTCGCGCCATTAACCACTAGCGCACTCATTACCAACTCAAACAGTGGCGGTGTTGCGCGCAGAGCTCGACAAATCCACTGTAATCTACCAGTGTTACGGCGCCGACGGGGTTAACGCCGCGGCGATCAATATCATCGCTGAGGGCGTAGATTGAAGCATCGCCACTCGTTATCTCAATGTTGCTGGCTGCTAGCAATACCGCATCTTCGATTAAAATGACGGCATCGCCATCCGTCAAACTGAATTGGCAGCGGCTTAAACTACTCGTGCTATTTAATATATGTAAGCTCACCTAAAAACTCTGAATGCGGTCGGCTGAGGACATTAAGCTGGAAAATTGCTCTGCTGACAGGGCTTTTGCCTGCGGGACCAGTGCCGCTGGCGGGAGATTATACGTGCTGCTGTCTTCGGCGAGATAATATATATCGTCAATGTCATAGAGTGGCAGGGCATTAATTACGCCGAGGTGCGGTTTTTTCTCAGTGTTCGCGCTATTTTGTTGCATCACTAATTGATAAATAGCCTCTTGCGCAAACACTAGGCTCACTTCTTGATCGAAGGCGGCGCTAGCTAGGGCCATGTCGAGAGCTTCCCGGGCAATGCTGTTGCCATAGGCGGAACGTGTAAAAATATAGAGGAATTTCACTGGGTGTTACTGCCAAATCTTACTACGCGGTCTGCCTGTATGCAGGCGTCAACCCACTGACCAAGGCCGCCTATAGTAAAGCCGTCGGCCATGTTATGGCCGCCAAGTTCGTAGCGTTCGGCTTCTTTAGCATCAACGATGCCGCGACGCAGGGCGCTAGATACACATACCACCAAGTCTATGGCAAATTCTTGCTGTAGTGCCTGCCATTGCTTGGGCACGCTAATTTCGTCTTGGGGTGGGGTGATGAAACGATTGGCGCAGTGCACGCCGTCGTTAAAGAAAAACACGCGATAAACGCTATGACCACTGTCTAGCGCTGCTTTACAAAAACGCAGGGCACTTAAGCTGGCTTGGTCGGTACAGGGTTGGCCGCTGACGAGTAGAGCGAAACTGAGGCTCATTTGAGCCTCAGTAGATTGGTTTGCCGAGTAATACGGGGGTGATTAATCATCGCTGCCGAAAATGCCGAGCAAATGCAGCAGATGAACAAACAAATTGTAAATATCGAGGTAAAGCGCAACGGTGGCACGAATATAGTTGGTTTCGCCGCCGTGGATGATTCTGCTGGTATCAAACAGGATCAGTCCAGACATGATAAATACCGCTGCTGCAGAGATTGCTAGCGATGCGGCGGGTACTTGAAAAAACATATTCGCGATGCTGGCCACGACCATCACCAACAGGCCGATCATTAAGAATCCGCCCAGAAAGGAGAAATCTTTGCGGGTAGTAAGCACGTAGGCAGAAAGGCCAAAGAACACCAGTGCGGTGCCGCCGAGCGCCTGCATTACCAATTCTCCGCCATTAGGTAGGGCGAGGTACATTTTGAGCATTGGTCCTAGGGCAGCACCCAATAGACCGGTGAATACAAATATGGCAACAATACCTTTACTTGAATCTGCAGTTTTATGGACGACAAACAGCATGACAAAGCCGAGTATGGACAAAACTAGGCCAGTGCCATGGCCGATGTTGAGTGCCATTGCCAATCCAGCGCAGAGGGCGCTAGTGACAAGGGTCATGCCTAACAACATATAGGTATTGCGCAGCACCTTGTTGGTTTCGAGAACGGGCTGGGCGTGCGCGCCTGTCTGAAAGACCGATTTGTCTTGCATGGATGACTCCGTAGTGAAAAAGGTAGGTTCTAGCTAAGCTAATGATACGTTGGTGGGTATTGCGACTGCAAGCGCGATGGTGGCTTTGCAGAACCTAATTAGCTTAACCCCGATAGGCTTAATTGGTCGCTAACCTCAGCAAAGGCATGGGTTTGGATGTCGGCAAGGTCGGCAAGGGTGATTCCCTTTGGGAGTGCGGTAATTTCTGCCCAGCTGCCTTTGCTGATGGCGACAGCAAGTTGCAAGATTTGACCGTATTTGCCCTCATGATTCAGCAGGGCATCAGTCATGCTGGGCGATAGCTCGAGTTTTGTGCAGACCTCGGCGAGGGGGATGTCAATAAAAGCATCGAGTAACGAGAACATGCCTGTGGTATAGGCGGTGTGCTGATCTACGCCATTTTGTTGAAGGGCGATCATTTGGCATAAGTAGGCGCGAGATAGCGCTTGCTCCAGTAGGGCGCGGGGTTTGTGGTCTAGGCGACCTAGCGCCAGCATATTTGCCCAGCTTTTAATTCGGTTTACGCCGGCCATGGTGGTAGCGTGATGCACAGAAGTAATCTCGGCAACCTTGGCAACACTAGCCGAGTTCATAAATTGCAGTATGCGGTAGCTTAGTTGGGGGTCGCTCTGAATAGCGTTGCTTATATCCTCCATGGTGTTGTCTTCATTATTTAATGTTTTTAGCAGTCGCATTACCGCAAATTGGCTGTCGTTATGACGCGTGCCAAAGAGCGGTGCGGGCTGGCTGAAGAAAAACCCTTGGAAGAGTTGGTAGCCCTCTGCCTTGCAGCGCTCAAATTCTTCAAGCGTCTCCACTTTCTCGGCCAACCAAATCAGGTTGTCACGCTGGTGTTGGGTGTAAAGCGATGCGCTGCTATGTCCGGGTAAAATATCGCTGATATCAACTTTAACGATATCAATATAGGGTAACCATTTGGTTTGCTCGTCATCACCTATGTAGTCGTCAAGTGCGACTTTAAAGCCGAGTGAGCGAAGATTTATAACGGCTTCTATGTTGGCGGCCGTGGGTGAAATGTATTCAAGCACTTCGGCTACTAATTTTTTTGATTGAACAGCAGGTGGAGTATGCAGCCAAGACTCGGTGAGGTTTACGAAAGCGGGCAGGCCGTTGGTTATATTTTCTATGCCTAAGTCATGAAAGGCACCGATGAGAACCTCGCCAGTGGCCATATTGCCATTGTCGGTTTGCGATTCTAAGGAGGCGACGTCTACAGTGCGGCAGAGTAATTCGTAGGCGACGGTTTTTCCATTTTTATTCAGTATTGGTTGGCGGGCCATCAGTGGGGTATTGGAATTGATCATTAATGATCCTCGTACAGCTGTTTTCACTTTTAGGTGCGACGTAATAGTTGTGAATGTCATTAGCTACAAAGCGCCAAGCGTGCTTTATTTAATAGATATTAGCTTTAAAGGGGGACTTAGCGAGGATCGGCCTAAAATAAATAAGATGCTAATTGGATCTAGATGCGGAAAGAGATGGTATTAGGTTTTGAGAGGCAGGCTATATTGGGGCGGACTAAACAGGGTAGGTCAGGGATCAGTCGATGTTAGATCGGTACAAAATAGGTGGTGGGTATTTTGCTATTCTAGGCTGAACGCCGTGGAGTATGGGTAAAAGTGGCGGAGGGGCAGGGATTTGAACCCTGGGTTGGGATAAACCAACGCCGGTTTTCAAGACCGGTGCAATCGACCACTCTGCCACCCCTCCGCAGCAGTTGCGAATTATACATAGCTTGTTAGGCGAAACAAGCAGTATTAAGAAAAAGACTTATAAATCAGCTTGATGAGTTTGAAATTGGATGAAATTTAAGCAATAAAAAGCCCAGCACTGGGCTGGGCTCTTTTTTTGTACACGCTTATGGCATTGCGAGCTTAGTTTTACGCTTAGTTGCGTGGATCATTTGCTGCGCGTGGCAAGCTTGGGCGATCGGGGCTGGGCTGAGCAATAATGCTCGTATCCAGCGCCGGTGGCTTAGGCTGTGCAGTAATGATGTTTAGTTCTTGTACCGGCTTAGGCGCGATCCTTGGGTCGTTGCTAGCCCTCCCTACTGGGCGTGGCTTGACGGCGGAGGGAGCTGTTGTGGCAGCGGCTTTGGCAGCAGGCTTTGGTGGTGCTTTGGCCCCAGTTTTTGCTTTAACTGGCGCAGGGCTGTCGATAGCAGGGGCAGTAGCTGCTTTGTCGCTGTCGGCAGGACGTTCAGTTGCGGCTGCGCTGGCTGTTGAGATATTTTTTCCAGCGACCGTCGGTTCAGGCTTAGGCTCTTCGCTAGCGGTAGCTTCAGCAGAAACATTCGCAGCGTTGTTGCTTTCCGCTTGTGCAGGGGCGCTGGCAATATTCGCTGGCGCGTCTACTGGTGCTGTGCTGGTATTGGTAGTCGCAGAGCTTTCTGCTTGGCCCTCAGCTGTTGTCTCAGTGTTTGTGCTGGTCGCTGGATTGGCTGCTGGTGCTTCAGCTGGTGCTGCAATCTCTGCTGCGCTGTTTGCATTTGGGGTAGCAGGAGTGGTCTCCGCTGGTATTTCTTGGCTAGCGGAGGTCGGTGGGTTGCTAGATACTTCGCTAGCGCTTTCCGGAACAAAGCTAGAGACGGTTGTTGGCGTAATGGCCGTGAACTCGCTCTCTTCGGCGGTAGGCTTTTTCGCGGCCGGTGTGGTAGCTGGTTTTTCAGTTGGCTTGGTTGCTGCGCTAGCGCGTGGTTCTGGGTTGGCAGCTGACACGCTTTCAACTTTTGCCGCTACGGCAGGCTCGCTGTTGTTTGCTGTGTTTGCTTCCTCGCTAGGTGCGGGGGTGCGGCGACGCTCCTGTTGGTTGCGGGGTTTGCGGTTGCCGGGCCGGCGCTTTGGTCTGGCGTTTTCAGTTTCAGTGCTTGGCGTCGCATCAATGACTTCGGCTGGAAGCTCTTTTTTCGCGGGCTCACTGTCGGTGCGATTGCTGCGATTATCCGTTACGCGGTTGTCGTCGCGGCCTTGGCGCTGATCTGGGTTGCGGCGATTGCGGCCGCCGCGATTGTTGCGGTTGCCTTGGCGTGGATTGTTGCTGTTGCGATTGCCTTCGTTGCGGCGCTTGGGGGCTGGCGTGGGCGCTGGCTCGGGCTCTGGCTCGACAGATTTAAACAGGCCGCTAAGGCTCTTGCCGAGTTTGCTGAAAAAGCCTTCGCCAGTAATTGCGGCTGCGGGGGCTTTGGCGGCAACGGGCTCGGCGGCAGCTGCGGGTGCTGGCGCTTTGGGTGCAAGGGTGCGAACTACTGCGGCAGCTGGTGCCGGAGTGGAGACGACTTCGTCAGAAATTTCTTTTTCGGCTTCAAGGTCGGCTACGATTTTGTAGCTAATTTCCTGCTCGTCGCCTAAATCGCTTTCGCGCAGACGAACAACCTCAAAGTGCGGTGTATCGAGTGCAGGGGTAGGGATGACCATTACCCGTACGCCGCTACGCTGCTCAATATCGTAAATGGCGGTGCGTTTTTCGTTTAGCAAATAAGAGGCGACATTTACTGGCACGATGGCGCGAATTTCAGCGCTTTTCTCTTTATTGGCTTCTTCTTCAACCAAGCGGAGAATTGAGAGTGCCAGCGAGTTAGTGTCGCGGATAGTGCCTTGGCCGCTGCAGCGTGGGCAAACTTTAGCGCTGGTTTCACCCAGGGATGGGCGCAGACGCTGGCGAGACATTTCGAGCAGGCCAAAGCGCGAGATGCGACCAATTTGGATGCGGGCGCGATCAGGTTCCATGGCGTCGCGAACGCGATTTTCGACTTCGCGCTGGTTTTTGGCCGCCATCATGTCGATAAAGTCGACCACAATTAGGCCGCCGATGTCACGCAGGCGCAGTTGGCGAGCAATTTCGTCAGCTGCTTCTAAATTGGTTTGCAGAGCGGTTTCTTCGATATCGCCGCCTTTGGTGGCGCGCGCTGAGTTTATGTCGATAGAAACCAGTGCTTCGGTGGGGTCGATAACAATTGAGCCGCCAGAGGGGAGTTGCACCTCGCGCTGGAAAGCTGATTCGATCTGGCTTTCAATTTGATAGCGGTTGAAGAGGGGGACCTGGTCTTTATAGAGACGAATTTTACTCTTAAAGTGCGGCATGACCTGTTCAACGAAATGCATGGCTTCGTTATAGGATTCTTCCGAGTCGATTAAAACTTGGTCGATATCGTCGCGAAGATAGTCGCGAATAGCACGGATAATGACGTTGCTTTCTTGCAGGATCAGGATCGGTGCCTTGCGCTCCTCAGATGCTTGCTTGATTGCCGACCAGAGGTGCAGCAAATAATCTAAATCCCACTGCAGCTCTTCTGAGCTGCGGCCAACCCCAGCGGTACGGACAATAACGCCCATGGCGTCAGGGATGTTGATTGCATTCAAAGCGTCGCGCAGTTCGGTGCGTTCGTCACCCTCAATGCGGCGTGAAATTCCGCCAGCTCGCGGATTGTTGGGCATAAGCACCATATAGCGACCGGCGAGGCTGATAAAGGTGGTTAGGGCAGCGCCTTTATTGCCGCGCTCTTCCTTTTCTACCTGAACAATAACCTGAGTGCCTTCTTTAACAAGATCCTTAATTTTTGCGCGACCGCCGCTGCCATCGGCAGGGTTGCGGTAGAAGTATTCTTTAGAGATTTCTTTGAGGGGTAGAAAGCCGTGGCGCTCAGCACCAAAATCGACAAAGGCGGCTTCAAGGCTTGGTTCTACGCGGGTTATGGTCCCTTTATAGACGTTGGCTTTCTTTTGTACGCGGGTGCGATTTTCAATATCCAGGTCAAACAAGCGTTGGCCATCGACGAGGGCAACGCGCAACTCTTCTGGTTGAGTTGCGTTAATAAGCATTCTTTTCATGAGCTAAAAATCCCAAAAGCCGGGATTTGTCGGGCCGCTCATGCGATTGAGCATCTTTAAGCGTTCTGATGTAGGCTGTATTAGCTGGTGAGGCTGCTGATTTATTGCTGCGTGCACCTTGTACATCAGTGGGGCCGCGTTGCCTGGCCGTTATATTCCAGTTCGCTTATTCTGGCCCTGAGGCCTTCTGCGCTGGGCGTCTTTCATCTATTACTGTTGGGCGCAATTTGCGGCGCCAGTATTGGTAACGTTCTTTACGTCGCTTTCTCAGAGTTCTATCGCACTTGCGGTGCTAACAAATATCGGCAGCACTATTATTTAATGTACCGACACTACGGTAGAATGCCCGCCGGTACACTGCTATTCACTTATGTAAATAAGGCTATGCGAATGTGTCGCAATCTTTGCCTTAGTATTAGCCGGCGGTCTTCCCTCTCATCACAGCCCTGCTGTGGTGGGAACCGGACCCGGTTGCTACCGGGCGACTATACCAGTAATCAATAACTAACTCAATGAGTTACAGGAGTGTACGTGGAATCCGAAAAAGTCATCAATCCCGTGGTTCGTTTGGTGGCGGTCGAGGCTGACTATGTCGGTCAGCGTATCGACAATTTCTTAATGAGAGAGTTAAAAGGTGTCCCTAAGTCTCGGATTTATAACCTTTTAAGGCGGGGCGAGGTGCGGGTGAATAAGTCTCGCGCTAAACCAGATTACAAATTGCAAACCGGCGACGTCGTGAGGGTGCCGCCGGTGCGAGTGGCGGTGCGTGAAGAGTCCGCCGTTCCGCTGGGCTTGGATGCCGGTTTGCGCTCGGCGATCCTGTATGAAGATGCCGGTTTGCTGGTTATTAACAAACCGTCGGGCTTGGCTGTGCATGGTGGTAGCGGAATATCCTTGGGTTTGATTGAAGCGCTGCGGCAAATGTATCCCGAGCAGCGCCATCTGGAGCTGGTGCATCGTCTTGATCGTGATACGTCGGGCTGCGTAATGGTTGCCAAAAAGCGCAGCGTGCTCAAGCAGCTTCATGAGCTATTAAAAGCGCGTAAAGGTGTCGATAAGCGTTATTTGGCGCTGGTTGGCGGTAAGTGGCCAGCTCGGAAGCAGCAGGTCAATGCGCCGCTGCAGAAAAATGTGCTGTCGTCGGGGGAGCGCATGGTGCGGGTTGAGCTTGAGGGTAAAAAGTCGGTAACCGAATATACCCTGCTGCGCCGAGTTGCTGGCGCTAGTTTGATTGAGGCGCGACCTGTTACTGGGCGAACTCATCAGATTCGGGTGCACTGCCAATACGCGGGCTATCCGATTCTTGGCGACGATAAATACGGCGATGATGAGGCGGACGCGAACTTCCGCAAGTTGGGTTTGAAGCGCTTGTTTTTGCATGCTCATTCTTTGGCGTTTAATTTAGATGGTAAGCGAATCTCGGTGGTGGCGCCGCTGCCTCCAGAGTTAGAGAAAGTATTAGAAAATGCGGGTAGTGAATTGTAATGCTTATAATTTTTGATTGGGATGGCACGATATTAGACTCCAGCGATAAGATTGTGGCCTGCATGCAGGCTGGGGCGCGGGAGTTTGGCGTGGAAGAGCGCGCCGCTGAGGATATTCGCAATATTATCGGCCTGGAGCTGAGCATGTTGATCTTACCTTTGCATGAGAGTGAGACAGACCGGCATCTCATCGGATTATCTGGTTGATGCTTCACCTACTGCTGGTGCATGTTTCCTTCGCTAATTCCAGCAAGAACCCCACACGCCTCAACTTCCCGGTCATCGTTGCAACTCGCTCTCAGTGAAACGAGTTGTTTCTCAAGCGCTTGCAGAGCGGTTATCTGCGACCGCACATGAGAGATGTGATCATCGAGCAAGGCGTTGACGGCGGTACAAGGCTGATGAGGGTCGTCCTGATAGCTCTGTAGTTCGTGAATCTCAGCCAGTGACAGGCCCAGGATTCTGCAGCGACGGATGAAGGCCAGCCCCTCACCATGCTTCTCGGTATAGACACGGTAACCGTTCTCCTGCCGATCAGGCGGCGGCAACAAGCCCTGCCGTTCGTAGAAGCGGATCGTCTGTGTATCTACCCCTACTGACTGTGCCAACTGACCAATACGCATCGGGTTCCTCCGCAACGGATTCTCTACGCTATTGACCTTATAGCTACTATATAGTTTTAAATGAAAGCCCGATCACATTCAAGTGGAGTCATATCATGAGTAAAAACTGCGGAGGCCCCTGTGGCGACGATGCAAGGCCTGCGGCGGATACCGATATGCAGGCCTCCTCCGATGCGTCGGGGGAATGGGTCAGTGTTTATGCCGTGCCGAAGATGGACTGTCCATCAGAAGAGCGCATGATTCGCCTGGCCCTGAACGGCGTTGAGGGGATTCGGGCACTGTCCTTCGACTTGTCGAACCGCCGGGTGAAGGTCGTGCATGACGGTGAGGTCGAGCCCGTCACCTCGAAACTGAAGACCTTGGAGCTAGGCGCCTCGCTTCAGGAAAGCGTCGCTGCCGATCCGGAGACCATCAAGGCGGCCGAGTTCTCGGCAGCCTCTGCCACGCAAGAATCCGGGACTCTGCGCTGGTTGCTCGGCATCAATGCACTCCTTTTCGTAGTGGAAATGACAGCCGGCCTGATCGCCCAGTCCACCGGCCTGATTGGAGAGTCCCTGGACAATTTCGCCGATGCGGCCGTGTACGGGCTCGCCCTTTATGCGGTTGGACATAGCGTGAGAATGCAGTTACGTGCCGCGCATGTTGCTGGTGTACTGCAACTGATCTTGGCTGTGGGCGTACTCATAGAGGTGGTGAGACGCTTTGTATTCGGTAGTGAGCCTGAATCGCTGGTGATGATGGCTATCGCATTCGTCGCATTGATTGCCAATACCAGTTGTCTGCTGCTCATATCCAAACATCGGGAGGGCGGGGCGCACATGAAGGCAAGCTGGATATTCTCGGCCAACGACGTGGTGATCAACCTGGGGGTCATCACCGCCGGCGCCCTGGTCGCGTGGACCGGTTCCAATTATCCGGATCTAATTATCGGCACCATCGCGGGGCTCGTCGTGCTTAACGGTGCCAGGCGCATTCTGGCGCTCAAGGGTTAAATAATGCTCATTATTGGCAAAAAGCTCTCGCCGTACGCCCTGTTGTCCATATCGGGCCTGCTGGCAACGTCTGATCAGGCTGTAAAGTGGCTGGTGCAGCAATCAATGGCCTATGGCGAGTCTGTTTCGGTGACCCCGTTCTTTAACTGGGTGCACCTATGGAACACCGGTGCCGCATTCAGTCTTTTTGCGAATGGTGGAGGCTGGCAGCGCTACTTTTTTATCGGGATCGCGGTGGCGGTCTCGATTTTTCTGATCAAGCTGATCCTTGAAAATCGTCATAAAGGAGAAGCCATCGCTTACAGTCTTATCCTCGGTGGCGCCATGGGCAACCTGATTGACCGGGTCTTTCGTGGCTATGTTGTGGATTCCTTTGATTTCTATTGGCGAGACTGGCATTGGCCGGCCTTCAACCTGGCTGATATTGCAATTGTCCTCGGTGCCTTACTTTTCGTTTCCGGCAGCTTTTTGGGTAAAAAAACAAACACCAATGCCGAGTCGGATGGATCTGACTGACACCTTCGCCTATACAACACCATGACCGAACTTCCCGACAACATTCTTCACCTGCCGCAATACCAAGTACTGGGCTGCAAATCAACCGACGACGAAATGCACTTCCAGGTGGACGCGCCCGATCCCATCGCTTGCGAGGAATGCGGCGTGCAGGGTGAGTTCGTGCGGTTCGGCAAGCGTGATGTTCCCTATCGTGATCTGCCCATCCACGGCAAGCGGGTCACCCTCTGGGTGGTCCGCCGCCGGTACACCTGCCGGGCCTGCAAGACAACCTTCAGGCCCCAGCTACCGGAGATGGTGGACGGCTTCCGTATGACGCTGCGGCTGCATGAATACGTGGAGAAGGAATCCTTCAACCACCCCTACACCTTCGTGGCGGCACAGACAGGTCTGGACGAGAAGACGGTACGCGACATCTTCAACGCCCGCGCCGAGTTCCTGGGGCGCTGGCACCGCTTCGAGACGCCCCGCATCCTGGGCATTGACGAGCTATACCTGAACAAGCGCTACCGCTGCATTCTGACCAACA
>NZ_JBFRYA010000023.1:0-62489 GCF_040892635.1 Zhongshania guokunii
ATATCAGCTTATTTACCACCTTATTTGGATTGAATGACGCAGTGCTTAGGCACGTAAGACATGCATTCAACCAAGCCAGTTTGCCTGGCGACCATAGAGACATGGTACCACCTGATCCCATACCGAACTCAGAAGTGAAACGTGTCATCGCCGATGGTAGTTTGGGGTTTCCCCATGCGAGAGTAGGTCATCGCCAGGCTTCTAAATCAAAATGCCCCAGCCGAATTCGGTTGGGGCATTTTACTTTGTGGAATCTAAATAGTTGGGCAACTGGCGACGAGAGCCTGCCCCGCGAAGCGCTTTGGGTACCAACGGTCAGACCCAAAACAGTCGCTGCGCTCCTGGGGCAGGCTCAGCACTGCTCGCAACACAAAGTAGGTCATCTACGCGCGCTACACGTATTGAGAACAGCAGTCTGCCCTAAGCCTTTTTATAACCCGCAGTACCCCGAGCAGCGCCACGCTAGACGGGAGGCGGTGAACGCAAAAGATAAAACCAAAACCAAGCCGCAGCCATCTGACAATCTCATTAAAAAGCCCCAGCAGGAAGACCTGCTGGGGCTTTTTAGTCTTAGCGTCTCCCGTCTACCGTCAAGCGCCTCCCAGGCACTTGGCGTCCACAGTCTCCCGTCGAGCGTTTCCCGATCACTCTGCGTTAAACGTCTCCGCCGCCGCGCCACTAAGCATGTTTACGGCTTACCGTGGGCTAGTTCAGCTATGTCTGCTATTATCCGAGGCGATTCAATGGCGGGTTTTGTGCGTGGATAATTCAGCATTATTAACTATTTTGGCAGACGGCGATTACCACTCTGGCGAGGAGGTAGGCCTTCGTCTGGGGATTAGTCGTGCGGCGGTATGGAAGCAATTACATAAGCTTGAAGGGCTCGAGCTGCCTATAGAGTCGGTAAAGGGGCGGGGTTATCGTATTGCCGGCGGTTTGGATCTGTTGTCTGTTGATAAAATTCGCGGTTTATTGCCGGAGGCTGCGATATCGAACTTGGGGGATTTTGATGTGTTCCCACTTATCGATTCGACGAATGATGCGGCTGCAGAGGCCATTCGCAACGGCCGTGGGCGTAATTATTGCTGCATGGCGGAGCAGCAAGCAGCAGGTCGTGGTCGTCGCGGTCGCGATTGGCAGAGTCCGTTTGGTCGCAATATCTATATGTCAATGGTCTGGGAATTTCAATCTGGTGCGGCGGCGCTTGAGGGTTTAAGTCTGTCGGTAGGCTTGGCGGTAGTTCGAGCATTGATTGCTTTGGGTATTTCTGGCGCTGGTTTGAAGTGGCCAAATGATGTCTTGCATGAAAATAAAAAACTGGCGGGCATTTTGCTCGAAATGCAGGGGGATCCGGCGGGCTTATGTCAGGTTATAGTTGGTGTCGGTTTAAACGTCGATTTAACGTCTTGCAACACAGATTCGATTACTCAGCCGTGGACTGATTTGCGTACGATCGTGGGGCCCGTAGATCGCAATGTATTGGCCGCTACCTTGATTGCGGAGCTTTATGCGGTGCAGGGTGAATTTACTCGCGATGGCTTTGAGTTTTTGCGGCAAGAGTGGTGCGGTTATGATGTTTTTGCTGGAAAACCGGTGCGGGTCCAGCTCGGTGATAAATTCATCGAGGGACAGGCACGGGGCGTTGATAGCGGTGGCGGCCTAGTGGTGGATACGCCAGAAGGAAAAAGAGTGTTTCGCGGTGGCGAAGTCAGTTTGCGGGGAGCATGAGGTGAGCACCTTCCGTCTTGAGCTGGATGTTGGTAATTCTTCGTTAAAATGGCGGCTTATGAGCGGCGCCCAGCGGCTTGGTGGTGGTCGACTAGCGGACTCACCTGCAGCGTTAGTCGAATTGCTGGGTGCAGGTCCTACTGTGGTTCACATCGCCTCGGTGCGGTCTGAAGAGCGGAATCAAGAGTTAATTGATACTTTTGTGCTCGCGGGTGTGCCATTTAGTTTTGCTCGTAGCCAGCGCGAGTGTGCCGGGGTTACCAATAGCTATGCTGATATTGAAAAAATGGGCGTTGACCGCTGGCTGGTAATGGTTGCTGCGTTTGCAGATTGCGGTGGGCCCTGCGTGGTGGTTGATGCTGGTACCGCGCTTACTATTGATGTTGTGAGCGGTACGGGTGCGCATTTAGGTGGTTACATTATCGCAGGGGCGGGATTATCGGCGAAGGCGCTGGCCGACCACACTGGTCGAGTTAGGTTTGCGGGCGAGGATCGGGTTAGTCTTGTGCCGGGCGTAGATACCGAAGGGTGCGTGCATCACGGCAAATGGTTGGCGCAGCTCGGCGCGGTTATGGCTGCGCTACAGCAGGCTGAGGTCGCTATTGGCTCGACCGCTGAGGTTTATATAACTGGTGGCGACGCTCCGGCGCTAATCAGCTTAGCTGGAGCTCAGGGTGCGGGCTGGCAATATCGTGAAGAACTAGTGCTAGATGGGCTTGCGGTCGTGATGACGGCATCCTAAAAGGGAGAGCTTGGTGCGTTGGATTTTGTTGTTATTATTGCTCCTTAACGGGATTGTCTATCTCGCGGGTAAATCCGAAAAAGGGTTTGATACGCTTGCTGAGCGGGTGGCGTCCACGGAGTCGACTGGTAATATTCAGCTGCTTTCTGAATTAGGCGAAAGTCTAGCTGGTGATGAGGCTGAGGTTGAGGTGCAGTCAGGGATAGTATCAAAATCGGAGTTGCCTGCGCTGATCAAGGGGCAGTGTCTGGTTCTAGGCCCGGTTATGGATGTGTCGTTTATTAGAGGCGCGCAGGAAAAAAATACTGCGATCACGGCCTATAGCGAAGAGTATGAGCGTGGTGCTGATTACTGGGTTTATCTTGGCCCTTATTCCTCTTTTGGTGTTGCAAGTAAAGTTAGTAGTGAGCTTCGGGCGAAGCGTATTGATAATTTTGTGATACGTAAGGGCGAACTAAAAGATGCGGTGTCGCTGGGGGTGTTTACTGATGCAGAGCGTGCCGCCACTCACGCTAAAGGTTTAATAAAGAAGCGCTATGCGGCGGAAATAAGGCGTATTGCCAAGATGGCGACAAGGTATTGGCTCGTATTGGAGGGCGGGAATAGCGATGTTGACTATACTCAAATCGAAGCTTTGATGGCGGGTATTGCTGATGATAATAAAAAGCTTAGGAAAAAAAGCTGTAATCTGATTGCGTCTTACAAACAGTTAGACTAGAATGCCGGCCTCGTTTGGAAGCGACGTGGTAGCTTGCTGGCGTAGCTCAGTTGGTAGAGCAGCTGACTTGTAATCAGCCGGTCGGGGGTTCGACTCCTCTCGCCAGCTCCACATATTTTTTGTTGCGGCTTAAGTATTGATCATTCGGCCAGAGGTTTGGTTGATAGGTATTTGAACTAAAGCAAATTATTCCACTTTCTTGGGGAGGGGTTCCCGAGTGGCTAAAGGGATCAGACTGTAAATCTGACGCGCGAGCTTCGGTGGTTCGAATCCACCCCCCTCCACCATTAATTGCTAAACTTGCCAGAAAACTGCTGTTTCAGCGGGTATGGTTCAATGGTAGAACCTCAGCCTTCCAAGCTGATGGTGCGGGTTCGATTCCCGCTACCCGCTCCATGGTGGGCAGGTTTAAGGGTGTATTGCGGTGCTCATATAGCTCAGTCGGTAGAGCACTTCCTTGGTAAGGAAGAGGTCAGCGGTTCGAATCCGCTTATGAGCTCCATTAATTTGGCGGCAAAAGCTGATTGGTCGGCTTTTGTCTTTTTGTAGTGACTAGACGAAAGGTCCGCTAGGAGACTGTCGCAATGGCAAAGGAAAAGTTTGAACGTAATAAGCCCCACTTGAACGTGGGCACCATCGGTCACGTTGACCATGGTAAAACCACGCTGACTGCAGCGCTGACCCGTGTATGTGCGGAAGTGTATGGCGGTAAGGCAGTGGCGTTTGATGGTATCGATAATGCACCTGAAGAGCGTGCACGTGGTATCACCATTGCGACCTCTCACGTCGAATACGATTCGTCTGTTCGTCACTACGCGCACGTTGACTGCCCAGGTCACGCTGATTATGTAAAAAACATGATCACCGGTGCGGCGCAGATGGATGGTGCGATTCTGGTGTGTGGCGCAACTGACGGCCCAATGCCGCAGACTCGCGAGCACATCCTGCTGTCACGTCAGGTTGGTGTACCTTACATCGTTGTGTTCCTGAACAAAGCTGACTTGCTGGCTGAAGATTGCGGCGGCGTGGGCAGCGAAGAATATAATGAGATGCTGGAATTGGTAGAAATGGAGCTGCGTGAGCTGCTTGATTTGTATGATTTCCCGGGCGACGACACGCCTATCATTGCTGGTTCTGCCTTGATGGCATTGAACGGCGAAGATGATAACGAGTTGGGTACCACTGCTGTTAAGAAATTGATTGAGGCGCTGGATTCTTACATTCCGCAGCCTGAGCGTGCGGTTGATCTGCCGTTCCTGATGCCAATCGAAGATGTGTTCTCTATCTCTGGTCGCGGTACTGTTGTAACTGGTCGTGTTGAGCGTGGTATTTTGCGCACTGGCGATGAGATTGCAATCATTGGTATTCACGACACCACCAAGACTGTATGTACTGGTGTTGAAATGTTCCGCAAGCTGCTTGACGAAGGTCGCGCTGGTGAGAACGTAGGTGTGTTGTTGCGTGGTACTAAGCGCGACGACGTAGAGCGTGGTCAGGTACTGGCTAAGCCTGGTTCAATCACGCCTCACACTCGTTTCGAGGGTGAAGTATACGTACTGTCCAAAGAAGAGGGTGGTCGTCACACTCCATTCTTTAAAGGCTACCGTCCACAGTTCTACTTCCGTACCACGGATGTAACTGGTGCGTGTGAACTGCCGGAAGGTACTGAAATGGTTATGCCTGGCGACAACGTGAAAATGGACGTAACTTTGATTGCGCCAATCGCGATGGAAGAAGGTCTGCGTTTTGCAATTCGTGAAGGTGGCCGTACTGTTGGCGCCGGCGTTGTTGCTAAAATCGTAGAATAAGCCCGGTAAGATTGGGTTGAAAGTCCGGGTGATTTAGCCCGGCACTTGTAGGCCAGTAGTTCAATTGGTAGAGCACCGGTCTCCAAAACCGGCTGTTGGGGGTTCGAGTCCCTCCTGGCCTGCCATTTACGTTAACACCGCTTCGCGAATGCGTAGTGGTGTTTTGCGCTTAGCGAAAAAGGGAAATGTTTTAACAATGAGTGCTAAGGCGGAAGACGCTGGTCGCCTCGACGGTCTGAAATGGGTGCTTGTGACCCTGATAGTGGCTGGCGGCGTTGGCGGCAATATATATTTCTCTGGTGAGTCTCTGCTTTATCGCGTCATCGCCTTGTTGGTGTTGGCGCTGATCGCAGGGTTTATCGCATACAGTACGGCAAAGGGAGCTGCATTTTTTGAGCTGCTAAAAGGCGCGCGTACTGAAATTCGTAAAGTTGTCTGGCCATCGCGTCAGGAGAGCACCCAAACAACGCTGATTGTGGTGGCGTTTGTAGTTGTTGCGGCATTGATTCTGTGGGGCTTAGACACTCTGTTGGGTTGGTTGGCATCCATGGTTATCGGCTAGAGGTAGGGCATGACAAAGCGCTGGTATGTTGTACACGCCTATTCGGGTTATGAAAAGAAAGTCGCTCTGGCACTAAAAGAGCGTATTGAGCTCTCTGGATTTGCAGATCGCTTTGGCGATGTGTTGGTGCCCACCGAAGAAGTAATTGAAATGCGCGGTGGTCAAAAGCGCAAGAGTGAACGAAAGTTTTTCCCAGGTTACGTACTGATTCAAATGGAACTCGGTGACGATACTTGGCATTTGGTTAAAGAAACGCCCCGTGTTATGGGGTTTATCGGTGGCAAGGCAGATAAGCCGGCGCCAATTACCGAGAAAGAAGCGCAGGCTATTTTGCAGCGCGTTGAAAGTGGTGATAAGCCCAAGCCTAAAACCTTGTTTGAACCGGGTGAAATGGTACGGGTTATCGATGGACCGTTTAACGATTTTAACGGTGTTGTCGAAGAAGTAAATTACGAGAAAAACCGCCTGCATGTTGCGGTCCTGATCTTCGGCCGGTCTACACCAGTTGAATTGGATTTTGGTCAGGTAGAGAAAGCTTAATATTCGGTTTCACGCTTGTGGGACTGAAGAAATGTTGCCCGGCTGTCAGATTAATTGTTTGGCCGGCGGGCAGTTTAAACCGGGGAGCCAGTAAGCGATTGCAAGATCGCGTGGCGTTTGTACCCACTAGGAGGAAGTTATGGCTAAGAAAGTACAGGCTTATATTAAGCTTCAGGTTGCTGCCGGTAAGGCCAACCCAAGTCCGCCAGTTGGTCCTGCACTGGGTCAGCACGGCGTTAACATCATGGAATTCTGTAAAGCCTTTAACGCTCAAACCCAGAGCCTTGAAGCTGGTATGCCGATTCCAGTTGTGATCACAGTTTATTCGGATCGTAGCTTTACCTTCGTAACTAAAACTCCACCAGCGTCGTTCTTGTTGAAGAAAGCGGCTGGCGTTACTAGTGGTTCTGGTACTCCCAACTCTAAGAAAGTCGGTAAAGTGACTCGCGCACAGCTGGAAGAAATCGCCACTATTAAAATGGCTGATTTAACTGCTTCTGATATGGATGCAGCAGTGCGCACTATTGCGGGCAGCGCCCGTGCCGCCGGTATTGAAGTTGAGGGTCTGTAATCATGGCTAAGCTCACAAAACGTCAAAAAGCGATTAACGAAAAAGTAGTCGCTGGTAAGCAGTACAGCTTTGAAGATGCGGTAGCGCTTCTTAAAGACGTGTCTGTAATTAAATTCCCCGAAGCAATTGATGTTGCAATCAATCTTGGTGTTGATGCGCGTAAATCTGATCAAGCGGTTCGCGGTGCAACTACTCTGCCCCACGGTACAGGAAAAACTGTTCGCGTCGCGGTTTTCACCCAAGGTGAAAATGCTGAGAAAGCGAAGGCAGCCGGTGCAGATTTTGTTGGTATGGACGATCTTGCAGCCGAAGTTAAAGGTGGCATGATGGACTTTGACGTGGTTGTTGCTTCTCCAGATGCAATGCGCGTTGTTGGTCAGTTGGGTCAGGTACTTGGTCCGCGCGGTCTGATGCCTAACCCCAAGACGGGCACTGTAACGGCAGACGTTGAAACTGCGGTTAAAAATGCTAAAGCAGGTCAGGTTCGCTACCGTACAGATAAAAACGGCATCATTCACGGTGCAATTGGTAGCATTAGCTTTGATGCCAATGTGCTAAAGGACAATCTTGAGGCACTGTTGAGCGACTTGCGTAAAGCTAAGCCGTCTTCTGCTAAAGGTGTTTATATGAAGAAAGTTACCCTTTCTTCTACGATGGGCCCCGGTCTCGTAATTGATATGGCGAGCTTGTCGGCTAAATAATTTTAAGGCGCTAGTCGTCTTGAATGAGGCGACCTTTTCGGAGGTCGTTTTAAAGGCTTTGTGGTCTTTGACAGCTGACCTACTGTGTCAAAAGACAGAGACCATCAAAGACCGTAGGCGGGGTTTGGGTTATTTAGACTTTCCCCTTAATCGATGTGTTGATTCGTCAACGTTTACCGGCATTGGCCTACGCAGATGGTGGAGTGGATTTGTTCTCCAGCAAATGACTTGAAACCTTGTGTTTTAAGTCTACGGTAAATAACTGACAAATCCAGGAGTTATCCAAGTGGCATTAAGACTCGACGACAAGAAAGCGATAGTAGCTGATGTTAACGAGACTGCTGCGAGTGCATTGTCATTAGTTGTTGCTGACGCCCGTGGGTGTTCAGTAGGCCAAATGACTGAGCTCCGCAAATTGGCGCGTGAATCGAATGTAAGTGTGCGTGTAGTGCGTAACACCCTTGCGATTCGAGCGCTGAAGGGAACTGATTTCGAGTGCGCAGAGACGGCCTTTAAAGGTCCATCCCTGTTAGCTTTCTCGATGGAAGATCCTGGTGCGGCGGCTCGTATCTTCAAAGATTTTGCGAAAGCAAATGCTAAGTTTGAAGTAAAAGCACTGGCAGTCAGTGGCCAATTGATGGGTCCAGATCAGTTAGATGTACTGGCGAAATTGCCGACCCGCGACCAAGCGCTATCAATGTTGATGAGCGTTATGCAAGCACCGGCAACGAAACTGGTACGTACACTGAACGAAGTGCCCGGAAAATTGGTTCGTACTCTAGCTGCAGTTCGCGAGCAGAAAGAAGCTGCGTAAGCGCAGCGTTTTAATGGTTTTTCTTTAAGTAATTGACACAGTAGGGAGTTTCACATGGCTCTGTCACAAGACGATATTTTGAATGCAATCGCTGAAATGAGCGTAATGGACGTAGTTGGTCTAATCGAAGCGATGGAAGAGAAGTTTGGCGTTTCTGCTGCTGCGGCTGTTGCTGCTGCACCAGCTGCCGCTGCTGAAGCTGGCGCTGCCGCTGAAGAGCAGACTGAGTTTGACGTAGTTCTGACCGCTGTTGGCGAGAAGAAGGTTAACGTTATCAAAGCAGTTCGCACTATCACTGGTTTGGGTCTGAAAGAAGCTAAAGAAATGGTAGACGGCGCGCCTTCTACTATTAAAGAAGCAGCTTCTAAAGCAGATGCAGAATCTGCTAAAAAGGAACTTGAAGAAGCTGGCGCTAGCGTCGAGCTTAAGTAAGTTGCTTGTTGGCCTGCTAGCAGGTCAATCTCAAGCGAGGCTGGTGGGTTAATCCCGCCGGCCTTTTGCTGTTGTTTGAGACATTACAGTCGGTTTCCTGTTGGGAGCTGGCCAGCGGCAGATGAAAAACTGCCGTACTAACGATGCCGTCGCCGGTCGCGACGGGGTCAAGAAATGATGCTGGGGAGTACTGATGGCTTACTCGTACACTGAGAAAAAACGTATCCGTAAGGATTTTGGCAAGATGCCGCACGTCATGGACGTGCCCTATCTCCTTGCGATTCAGCTGGATTCTTACAAGAAGTTCACTCAGCAGGGTGTTCCTGCCGGTGAGCGCGGCGAGTATGGTTTGCACGCCGCATTTAAATCAATATTCCCGATTGTCAGTTATTCCGGCAATGCTGCACTTGAGTATGTCGATTACGTACTTGGCGTGCCGGCCTTTGATGTGAATGAGTGCCAGCTACGCGGCGTCACTTATTCGGTGCCACTGCGGGTTAAGGTTCGCTTGATTATTTATGATCGTGAATCGGCTAACAAAAGCATCAAAGATATTAAAGAACAAGAAGTCTACATGGGCGAAATCCCGCTGATGACGGAAAACGGTACTTTCGTTATCAATGGTACTGAGCGGGTTATCGTTTCCCAGCTACACCGTTCACCTGGTGTGTTCTTTGATCACGATCGCGGCAAAACCCACTCTTCCGGTAAGTTGTTGTACTCTGCGCGGATTATTCCCTACCGTGGTTCTTGGTTGGATTTTGAATTCGACCCTAAAGACATGGTGTTTGTGCGCATCGATCGCCGTCGTAAATTACCGGCCACAATTTTACTGCGCTCACTGGGTATGACGGCTGAAGAGATCCTCGACCTCTTCTACGACGTTAACACCTTTAAAGTTGCTAAAAAAGGCGGCTTTACCATTGAGTTGATCGCCGAGCGTCTGCGCGGTGAAGTAGCCACCTTTGATATTTGCGCCAAGAACGGTGAAGTCATCGTTGAGACCGGTCGTCGTATCACCGCACGCCACATTCGCCAAATTGAAAAGGCTGAATTGCGCGAGCTGGAAGTACCGGTTGAGTACTTGGTAGGTCGTGCCTTGGCAAAAGACATCGTCGATAAAAAGACTGGTGAAGTGCTATTCCCTTGTAATGCCTTGATTACGGCAGAGATTCTCACTGCACTGGAAGAAGCCGGTGTAACTGAGATCGACACGCTCTATACCAACGAATTGGATTGTGGTCCATATGTTAGCGATACCTTGCGCGCTGACCCGACCAATACTCAATTGGAAGCATTGGTCGAAATCTACCGCATGATGCGTCCGGGTGAGCCGCCGACTAAAGAGTCAGCCGAGAATTTGTTCCAGAACTTATTCTTCTCTCCGGAGCGTTACGACCTGTCTACCGTTGGCCGGATGAAATTTAACCGCCGCGTCGGTCGTGAAGAAATATTGGGTTCCGGTACTTTGGACCAAAGCGACATCATTGCGGTTATGAAAATGCTGGTTGGCATTCGTAACGGTAAGGGTATCGTCGACGATATCGATCATCTCGGTAACCGTCGTATTCGTTCTGTTGGTGAAATGGCTGAAAACCAATTCCGTGTTGGTTTGGTACGGGTAGAGCGCGCAGTTAAAGAGCGTCTGTCTATGGCCGAAAGTGAAGGCCTGATGCCTCAGGATCTGATCAATGCTAAGCCTGTTGCTGCAGCGGTTAAAGAGTTCTTCGGCTCTTCGCAGCTGTCGCAGTTTATGGACCAAAACAACCCGCTGTCGGAAATCACTCACAAGCGTCGTGTTTCTGCGCTTGGGCCTGGTGGTCTGACCCGTGAGCGCGCAGGCTTTGAAGTCCGCGACGTTCACCCGACGCACTATGGTCGGGTATGTCCGATAGAAACACCTGAGGGACCAAACATCGGTCTGATCAACTCCTTGGCAACGTATGCGCGTACCAATGAGTACGGTTTCCTTGAGAGCCCTTACCGCAAAGTTAAAGACGGCAAGGTAAGTGACGACATCGAGTATTTGTCGGCGATCAACGAAGCTGAAGAAGTTATCGCTCAGGCCTCTGCGGTTATGAACGAAAAAGGCGAGCTGACCGATGAAATGGTTGCTGTTCGTCACATGAACGAATTTACGGTAATGCCGCCGGAAAAAGTAACCTACATGGACGTTTCGCCCAAACAGGTTGTTTCGGTAGCTGCGTCATTGATTCCGTTCCTGGAACACGATGACGCTAACCGCGCATTGATGGGTTCGAACATGCAGCGTCAGGCGGTGCCAACGCTCAAGGCCGACAAGCCTTTGGTCGGTACTGGTTTTGAGCGCTATGTGGCATCGGACTCCGGTGTGTGTGTGGTTGCTCGTCGCGGTGGTGTTATCGATAGCGTTGACTCTTCGCGTATTGTTGTCCGTGTAAACAACGATGAAGTCCAGTCTGGTCAGCCACCGGTAGATATTTATAACCTGACAAAATACACCCGTTCTAACCAGAACACCTGTATTAATCAGCGTCCAATCGTAAGCGAAGGTCACGACGTTGTGCGTGGCGACATTCTGGCCGACGGCCCGTCTGTTGATATGGGTGAATTGGCACTTGGCCAGAACATGCGTATCGCGTTTATGCCTTGGAATGGTTACAACTTCGAGGATTCGATCCTGGTTTCTGAGCGTGTGGTGAAAGAAGATCGTTTCACTACTATCCATATTCAGGAGCTGACCTGTATCGCACGTGATACCAAATTGGGTTCAGAGGAAATCTCTGCGGATATTCCCAATGTTGGCGAAGGCGCGCTGGCTAACCTTGATGAGTCCGGCATTGTTTATATTGGTGCTGAAGTTGGCCCCGGCGATATTCTGGTTGGCAAGGTAACGCCTAAAGGCGAAACCCAGTTAACCCCAGAAGAAAAGCTGCTACGAGCCATCTTCGGTGAGAAAGCGTCTGACGTTAAAGATACTTCCCTGCGCGTGCCTACCAGCACCAAGGGTACAGTTATCGACGTTCAAGTATTCACCCGCGACGGTCTTGAAAAAGACAAGCGCGCGCTGGAAATTGAAAAGATGCAGCTCGACCAGTTCCGCAAGGATCTGAACGAAGAGTACCGTATTGTTGAAGAAGCTACGTTTGCGCGTCTGTCTACAGCATTAGACGGTCAGGCGATTCTTTCTGGCCCTGGTATGAAGAAAGGCGATGTTCTTTCTGCTGCTGGCTTGGCTGAAGTTAAGAAAGACGACTGGTTCAAATTGCGCTTATCTGATGAGGCCTTGAATGCTGCATTAGAAGATGCTGACAAGCAGCTCGTTGCGCACCGCAAAACCTTGGAAGAGCGTTTTGAAGACAAGCGCCGCAAGCTGACGACTGGCGACGATCTGGCGCCGGGCGTACTGAAGATCGTTAAGGTTTACTTAGCAATCAAACGTCGCATTCAGCCTGGTGATAAAATGGCTGGTCGTCACGGTAACAAGGGTGTTATCTCGGTCATTATGCCCGTTGAAGACATGCCTTTTGACGAGAACGGCGAGCCGGTTGATATCGTCTTGAACCCGCTGGGTGTACCGTCGCGGATGAACGTAGGTCAGGTTTTAGAAACCCACCTTGGCCTTGCGGCGAAAGGTTTGGGTAGCAAGATTGACGCAATGATTCGCGAACAGCGTCAAATTGCTGATGTGCGTAAGTTCCTTGGCGAGATTTATAACGATGGCGCTGGTCGTCACGAAGATCTCGACAGCTTCAGCGACGAAGCCATTATGGATCTGGCTAAGAACCTGCGCGGTGGTGTGCCAATGGCAACCCAGGTATTTGATGGCGCCAACGAAGCAGAAATTAAGAGTCTGCTACGCTTGGCCGGTCTGCCAGACAGCGGTCAGTTGAAACTGTGTGACGGCCGTACCGGTCTGGAGTTCGATCGTCCGGTAACTGTCGGTTATATGTACATGCTGAAGTTGAACCACTTGGTAGATGACAAGATGCACGCGCGTTCTACCGGTTCGTACAGCTTGGTAACCCAGCAGCCGCTGGGTGGTAAGGCCCAGTTCGGTGGTCAGCGCTTCGGGGAGATGGAGGTGTGGGCACTAGAAGCTTATGGTGCGGCTTATACCCTGCAGGAAATGCTGACAGTGAAATCGGACGACGTTAACGGTCGTACCAAGATGTACAAAAATATTGTTGATGGTGATCAGAGCATGGAACCGGGTATGCCCGAGTCTTTCAATGTATTGGTCAAAGAGATCCGCTCACTCGGTATTAATATCGAGCTGGACACGGAATAAGTATCAACAACGAGATGGCAAGGGGTGCCGCTACAGCTTTGTAGCGGGCACCTGTTGAATACCCTTGCGGAGGAACGGCCTTGAAAGATTTATTAAGTCTATTAAAACAGGGACAACCGAACGATGAGTTTGACTCTATTCGTATCGGTTTGGCGTCACCGGAGCTAATTCGTTCGTGGTCTTTTGGCGAAGTAAAAAAGCCAGAAACCATTAACTACCGTACTTTCAAGCCTGAGCGTGATGGCTTGTTCTGTGCCAAAATTTTTGGACCCGTCAAAGACTATGAATGTCTGTGCGGTAAATATAAGCGCCTGAAGCACCGCGGCGTTATTTGTGAGAAGTGTGGCGTTGAAGTTGCGCTGGCAAAAGTGCGTCGCGAGCGCATGGGTCACATTGAGCTGGCTAGCCCAGTTGCTCACATCTGGTTTCTAAAGTCATTGCCAAGCCGGATTGGTTTGCTGCTGGACATGACTCTGCGTGATATCGAGCGTATTTTGTACTTCGAATCCTACGTGGTGACTGATCCGGGTATGACTACCCTCGAGAAAGGCCAGTTGCTGAGCGATGAGCAATTCTTTGAGGCAATGGAAGAGTTCGGTGATGACTTCGTGGCCAAAATGGGCGCCGAAGCCATCATGCACCTGTTGATGGAACTTGACCTGCCGGTTGAGATTGAGCGTCTGCGCGAAGAGATTCCTGCGACTAACTCAGAAACTAAGATTAAGAAGCTGTCTAAGCGATTGAAGCTGATCGAAGCCTTAGCTGACTCTGGCAACAAGCCTGAGTGGATGGTCATGAAGGTGCTGCCAGTATTGCCGCCTGATTTGCGCCCATTGGTACCGCTAGATGGTGGTCGTTTCGCGACTTCGGATCTGAACGATCTGTATCGCCGTGTTATTAACCGTAACAACCGTTTGAAGCGTCTGCTCGACCTGAATGCGCCTGACATTATCGTGCGCAACGAAAAGCGGATGTTGCAGGAATCGGTTGATGCGCTGTTGGATAACGGTCGTCGCGGTCGTGCCATCACTGGCTCTAATAAGCGCCCGCTGAAATCTTTGGCCGATATGATCAAAGGTAAGCAGGGTCGTTTCCGTCAAAACCTTTTGGGTAAGCGAGTCGATTACTCTGGTCGTTCGGTTATCGTGGTTGGCCCTACTTTGCGACTGCACCAGTGCGGCCTACCTAAAAAAATGGCCCTCGAGCTGTTCAAGCCATTCATTTTCGGCAAACTTGAAGCACGTGGTTTAGCAACCACGATTAAAGCCGCTAAGAAAATGGTAGAGCGCGAGCCGCCAGAAGTATGGGATATTCTCGCCGACGTTATTCGCGAGCATCCGGTACTGCTGAACCGTGCACCAACTCTTCACCGTTTGGGTATTCAGGCTTTTGAGCCAGTACTGATCGAAGGTAAGGCAATTCAGTTGCATCCCTTGGTTTGTGCGGCTTATAACGCCGACTTTGACGGTGACCAAATGGCGGTACACGTACCGCTGACAATTGAGGCGCAGCTGGAATCTCGCGCGCTGATGATGTCTACCAATAATATACTGTCGCCCGCTAACGGTGAGCCGATCATTGTACCTTCGCAGGACGTTGTATTGGGTTTGTACTGGATGACCCGCGACCGCGTAAACGGCGCTGGTGAGGGAACGGTATTTGCCAATCCAGAAGAAGTGCATCGTGCTTATGTTACTGGCTTGGCGCACTTGCAGGCGCGGATTAAGTGCCGCTTGACGCAAGTAAGCTTCGGCGAAAACGGCGAGCGCACTGAAAATCGCTCTATTGTAGAGACGACTGTTGGTCGTGTGCTGTTGTGGCGGATTGTGCCTGAAGGTCTGCCCTTCGACATGGTTAACCATGCGATGACCAAGAAGGCGATCTCTCGTATCCTTAACGAGTGCTACCGTCGCGTTGGCCTAAAAGCCACGGTAATTCTTGGCGACCAACTGATGTACACCGGTTTTGAGTACTCTACTCGCTCTGGTTCATCGATTGGTGTTAACGATTTTGAAATCCCAGAAGCCAAGGCGCGCATTGTTGCTGCTGCCGACGCTGAAGTGGTTGAGATCGAGAAGCAATATGCTTCTGGTCTGGTAACCCAGGGTGAGAAATACAACAAAGTTATCGACATTTGGTCCCGTGCGAACGACATGGTTTCCAAGGCGATGATGGAAGGTCTGTCTAAAGAGCCAGTTATAAACCGCAAGGGTGAGGAAGAGATGCAAGACTCTTTCAACTCGGTTTATATCTACGCTGACTCCGGTGCTCGTGGTTCGCCAGCCCAGATTCGTCAGTTAGCTGGTATGCGTGGTCTGATGGCTAAGCCAGACGGCTCGATCATCGAGACGCCGATCACCGCAAACTTCCGCGAAGGTTTGAGTGTACTTCAGTACTTCATCTCGACTCACGGTGCGCGTAAAGGTTTGGCCGATACGGCATTGAAGACGGCTAACTCTGGTTACTTGACTCGCCGTCTGGTTGACGTTGCTCAGGATTTGGTTATTACCGAAGACGATTGCGGCGCTACTGAAGGTCTGACCATGACCCCCGTTATCGAAGGTGGTGACATCATCGAGACCTTGGGTGACCGCGTACTGGGTCGTTTGGTTGTTCGCGATGTATTTATTCCTGGCACCGATGAAATAGCTGTTGAGGCGGGCGTGATGCTCGACGAGAAAGGCGTTATCGCACTGGAAGAAATGGGTATTGACGAGATCGATGTGCGCTCGCCAATCACCTGCGAAACCCGTCACGGCGTTTGCTCTGCTTGTTACGGTCGCGACCTTGCTCGAGGTCACTTGGTTAACCGTGGTGAGGCAGTCGGTGTTATCGCTGCTCAGTCTATCGGTGAGCCGGGTACCCAGTTGACCATGCGTACCTTCCACATTGGTGGTGCGGCATCGCGGGCAACTGCAGTCGATAATATTCAGGTTAAACAAGACGGTAAGGCCCGTTTGCACAATCTGAAATACGTTGAGCGTGAAGATGGTTTCCTAGTAGCGGTTAGTCGTTCTGGTGAGCTGGCTATTACCGATAAGAGCGGTCGTGAGCGTGAGCGTTATAAGCTACCTTACGGTGCCTTGATTAAGGTTGCCGACCGCGCCGAAGTGGCGGCGGGCGATATCGTTGCTACTTGGGATCCGCACACTCACCCAATTATTACTGAAGTAGCGGGTATCGTGAAGATGTCCGGTATGGAAGAAGGCATTACCGTTAAGCGTCAAACTGATGAATTAACTGGTTTGACTAGTATATCGGTTATGGACCAAGGCGAGCGTCCTGCAGCGGGTAAAGATATGCGTCCTGCGGTAACGCTGGTGGCACCTAATGGTGACGAGCTGTGCTTGGCAGGTACTAATGTACCGGCTCACTACTTCTTGACGGAAAACGCGATTGTCTCTTTGGAGAATGGCGCTACCGTGAAAGTCGGTGACGTTGTTGCACGTATTCCGCAAGAAAGCTCGAAGACACGAGATATTACCGGTGGTTTGCCACGGGTTGCCGACTTGTTCGAGGCGCGTAAGCCGAAAGAGCCGGCTATTCTGGCGGAAATCTCCGGTACTGTGAGCTTCGGTAAAGAAACCAAGGGCAAGCGTCGTCTGATTATTACTCCAGCAGACGGCAAACCGTTAGCTGATGGCTCAGATTACTACGAAGTACTGATTCCGAAATGGCGTACCTTAACCGTGTTCGAGGGTGAGCAGGTTGAGAAGGGCGAGATCGTATCTGAAGGTCCATTGAGCCCGCACGATATTTTACGCCTGAAGGGCGTTGAAGAATTGGCCAAGTATATCGTTAACGAAATTCAGGACGTTTACCGTCTGCAGGGCGTAAAGATCAACGATAAGCACATCGAAGTTATCGTTCGTCAGATGCTCCGTAAAGTAAATATTCTGACCTCAGGCGACTCTACCTTTATCAAAGGTGAGCAGGCTGAATTTGTTCGCGTTATCGAAGAAAATGAAGTGCTGCATAATACCGACAAGATTTGCGCCAGTTATGAGCGTGAATTATTGGGTATTACCAAGGCCTCGCTAGCGACGGAATCCTTTATTTCTGCGGCTTCCTTCCAGGAAACCACGCGGGTTCTGACCGAAGCAGCGGTTACCGGCAAGCGCGATCATCTTCGTGGTTTGAAAGAAAACGTGGTTGTAGGCCGCTTGATTCCTGCGGGAACGGGCTTGGCGTACCACCGTGATCGCAAGATCAAGAAAGACGAGCTAAGTAAAACCGTGTCGGCGCAAGATGTCGAAGCGGCTCTGTCAGAGGCGCTCAGCGATAACAGCTGAGTAAATTTGGCTACTTGACGGGAGTGGAGCGCATCTTTAGAATTCGCGCTCCACTTTTTTTATAAGCTGCCGGTGGTTTCGGCAGTTGGTCGGTCAGTGCATTGGTGTGCTGACCTTTAGTTTTTGGAGTTTATGAATGGCAACGATTAACCAGTTGGTTCGTCAGCCGAGAAAACGCAAAGCGGCTAAAAGTGACGTTCCTGCATTGCAGGCATGTCCACAGCGTCGCGGCGTTTGTACTCGTGTTTACACCACTACCCCTAAAAAGCCAAACTCGGCACTGCGTAAAGTATGTCGTGTGCGTTTGACTAACGGTTTTGAAGTTTCATCTTACATTGGTGGTGAAGGCCACAATCTGCAGGAACACAGTGTAGTGCTGATCCGCGGTGGTCGTGTAAAGGATTTGCCAGGTGTGCGTTACCACACTGTTCGCGGCAGCCTTGATACATCCGGTGTAAACAACCGTAAGCAAGCTCGTTCTAAATACGGTACCAAGCGTCCTAAGTCGTAATTCGATTTAACGCTACTTAAACAGACCTTAAGTAAGGCCAAACCATCGTCTCATCGCTGTAGGGCGACTCGGTGTTTGGATTTACCTGAAGACAAAGGAAGATAGAGATATGCCAAGAAGACGCGTCGCCGCAAAGCGGGAAATACTCCCAGATCCAAAGTTTGGAAACCTGACCCTAGCTAAGTTCATGAACCACGTGATGGTTAGTGGTAAAAAATCAGTTGCAGAGCGCATCGTATATGGAGCTCTGGACTTGGTTAAAGAGCGCCTGAACACCGATCCCCTAGAGGCTTTCGATACTGCCCTAGAAAATATTGCACCTATGGTTGAGGTTAAGTCTCGCCGTGTTGGTGGTGCAACGTATCAGGTGCCTGTAGAGGTGCGTCCAAGCCGTCGTACTGCTTTGGCAATGCGTTGGTTGGTAGATTACTCACGTGGTCGTGGCGAGAAGTCTATGCGTCAGCGTTTGGCTGGTGAAATCATCGATGCATCACAGGGCAAGGGCTCTGCGGTTAAAAAGCGTGAAGACGTGCATCGCATGGCTGAAGCGAACAAAGCGTTCTCCCATTACCGCTTCTAAGAAAATACACCAGAGTTTAATTGGGGAAGCATAGTGGCACGTAAAACGCCTATCTCAAGATATCGCAATATTGGTATCTGTGCCCACGTTGACGCGGGCAAGACGACGACGACAGAGCGGGTGTTGTTCTATACCGGTATGTCGCACAAGATCGGCGAAGTTCACGATGGTGCTGCGACCATGGACTGGATGGCCCAAGAGCAGGAGCGTGGTATTACTATCACCTCCGCTGCGACCACCTGTTTTTGGGCGGGCATGCAGCAGCAGTTTGAACAGCACCGTATCAACATTATCGACACCCCGGGGCACGTCGACTTCACTATTGAAGTTGAGCGATCGCTGCGAGTGCTTGATGGTGCTGTGGTGGTCTTGTGTGGTTCGTCTGGGGTGCAGCCTCAAACTGAAACAGTGTGGCGCCAGGCCAATAAATACGAAGTGCCGCGATTGGTCTTCGTAAATAAAATGGACCGAATGGGTGCAAATTTCCAGCGTGTAATTGAGCAGCTTCGCACCCGCTTGGGTGCGGTAGCTGTGCCTATGCAGATGACTATTGGCAGCGAGGAGCAGTTTCGCGGCGTAGTTGATCTCATAAAAATGAAAGCCATTATCTGGAATGAAGTGGATCAGGGAATGACCTTCGAATACGAAGAAATTCCTGCTGACATGCTTGCTGCTTGCGAAAAAATGCGCGAGTACATGGTGGAGGCGGCGGCCGAAGCTACTGACGAGATGATGGAGAAGTACCTTGAGGGCGAGGAGCTGAGCGAGGAAGAGATCAAGGCGGGTATTCGTAAGCGTACCTTGGCTAATGAGATTATTCCGGTGTTTGGTGGTTCGGCATTTAAGAATAAAGGTGTTCAGGCGATGCTTGATGCCGTGATTGAATATATGCCGTCGCCGACCGAAGTTAAGGCTATTGAAGGTACTCTAGACGATAAGAATGAAACGCTCGCTACTCGCGAAGCGGATGATAATGCGCCTTTTTCGGCATTGGCATTTAAAATCGCGACAGACCCTTTCGTGGGTACCCTGACTTTCTTCCGGGTTTATTCCGGTAAGCTGGAAAGTGGTACTGCGATTATTAATTCAGTAAAGGGCAAAAAAGAGCGTGTCGGTCGTATGGTGCAAATGCACGCTAATGACCGTCAAGAAATAAAAGAAGTTTGGGCGGGTGATATTGCCGCTGCCATCGGCTTAAAAGACGTTACTACGGGCGACACTTTGTGTGATCCAAATAATGTCATTGTGCTGGAGCGCATGGAGTTTCCGGAGCCGGTAATATCGGTGGCGGTGGAGCCGCGGTCTCAGGCAGATCAGGAAAAAATGGGTATTGCTCTGGGTAAATTGGCCCAGGAGGATCCTTCTTTCCGGGTCAAGACTGACGAAGAAACCGGTCAGTGTATTATCTCTGGTATGGGTGAGTTGCACCTCGATATCCTTGTCGACCGTATGCGTCGCGAGTTTAGTGTTGAGGCCAATATTGGTAAGCCGCAGGTGGCCTACCGCGAGGCAATTCGCAATACCTGTGAGATTGAGGGTAAGTTTGTACGGCAGTCTGGTGGTCGTGGTCAATTCGGTCATGTTTGGATTCGTTTTGAACCGGGCGAGGATTCGAATGCCGAAGGCTTAGAGTTTGTCAGTGAGATTGTTGGTGGTGTGGTTCCCAAGGAATACATTCCAGCGATTGAAAAGGGTATTGCTGAGCAGATGCAGAATGGTGTGTTGGCTGGCTATCCTTTGTTGGGGCTTAAGGCAACTGCATTTGACGGCTCTTACCACGACGTAGACTCTAACGAAATGGCGTTTAAGGTTGCTGCCTCTATGGCAACAAAGCGGCTCGCTCAAGAAGGCGGTGCGGTCTTGCTTGAACCCATTATGAAAGTAGAGATTGTTACCCCAGAGGCAAATATGGGTGACGTCGTCGGCGACCTTAACCGTCGTCGCGGCATAATCTTGGGCATGGATGAATGTATGTCTGGCAAGGTTATTAATGCCGAGGTACCGCTGGCGGAGATGTTCGGTTATGCA
This sequence comes from Zhongshania guokunii, assembly GCF_040892635.1. Taxonomy (NCBI): domain Bacteria; kingdom Pseudomonadati; phylum Pseudomonadota; class Gammaproteobacteria; order Cellvibrionales; family Spongiibacteraceae; genus Zhongshania; species Zhongshania guokunii. The sequence goes on from NZ_JBFRYA010000023.1 coordinate 20,298, forward strand.
ACTGATTTGCGCAGTGCGACCCAAGGGCGTGCGACATTTACGATGGAATTCGAAAAGTATTTTGAAGCGCCGCGTAACGTTACTGAAGAAATCATGGCTAAAAACAGAGCTTAATTTTTAAAACCTTTATGCGAGGAATATATTGTGGCTAAGGAAAAGTTTGAACGTAATAAGCCCCACTTGAACGTGGGCACCATCGGTCACGTTGACCATGGTAAAACCACGCTGACTGCAGCGCTGACCCGTGTATGTGCGGAAGTGTATGGCGGTAAGGCAGTGGCGTTTGATGGTATCGATAATGCACCTGAAGAGCGTGCACGTGGTATCACCATTGCGACCTCTCACGTCGAATACGATTCGTCTGTTCGTCACTACGCGCACGTTGACTGCCCAGGTCACGCTGATTATGTAAAAAACATGATCACCGGTGCGGCGCAGATGGATGGTGCGATTCTGGTGTGTGGCGCAACTGACGGCCCAATGCCGCAGACTCGCGAGCACATCCTGCTGTCACGTCAGGTTGGTGTACCTTACATCGTTGTGTTCCTGAACAAAGCTGACTTGCTGGCTGAAGATTGCGGCGGCGTGGGCAGCGAAGAATATAATGAGATGCTGGAATTGGTAGAAATGGAGCTGCGTGAGCTGCTTGATTTGTATGATTTCCCGGGCGACGACACGCCTATCATTGCTGGTTCTGCCTTGATGGCATTGAACGGCGAAGATGATAACGAGTTGGGTACCACTGCTGTTAAGAAATTGATTGAGGCGCTGGATTCTTACATTCCGCAGCCTGAGCGTGCGGTTGATCTGCCGTTCCTGATGCCAATCGAAGATGTGTTCTCTATCTCTGGTCGCGGTACTGTTGTAACTGGTCGTGTTGAGCGTGGTATTTTGCGCACTGGCGATGAGATTGCAATCATTGGTATTCACGACACCACCAAGACTGTATGTACTGGTGTTGAAATGTTCCGCAAGCTGCTTGACGAAGGTCGCGCTGGTGAGAACGTAGGTGTGTTGTTGCGTGGTACTAAGCGCGACGACGTAGAGCGTGGTCAGGTACTGGCTAAGCCTGGTTCAATCACGCCTCACACTCGTTTCGAGGGTGAAGTATACGTACTGTCCAAAGAAGAGGGTGGTCGTCACACTCCATTCTTTAAAGGCTACCGTCCACAGTTCTACTTCCGTACCACGGATGTAACTGGTGCGTGTGAACTGCCGGAAGGTACTGAAATGGTTATGCCTGGCGACAACGTGAAAATGGACGTAACTTTGATTGCGCCAATCGCGATGGAAGAAGGTCTGCGTTTTGCAATTCGTGAAGGTGGCCGTACTGTTGGCGCCGGCGTTGTTGCTAAAATCGTAGAATAAGCATTACCGCTAAGGCGGTATTTGTTTGGGAGAGGGAGGTTTGGGCCTCCCTTTCTTGATTGTTGGTCGGTAATTTTTCCGGCTTTATATTTAGTTGTGGTTTGCTGAAGAAATCCTTGGATATTGTGTTGACAATGCCTCGGTATATCTTTAACATTCCGCTTCCTTTTTTCGGGTTACCTCGGCGACAAATGGCGAGGATCCGGATTTATTCGGGATGGGAGTTTGATCAGGTGCAGAACCAACGGATAAGAATTCGTTTAAAAGCTTTTGATCACCGCCTCATTGATGCGTCTACGCAAGAGATTGTGGACACTGCAAAACGTACTGGTGCTCAGGTTAGAGGTCCAATTCCTCTGCCTACGCGCAAAGAGCGTTTTACAATCCTGGTCTCTCCACATGTAAACAAGGATGCGCGTGATCAGTATGAGATCCGCACCCATAAGCGCATGTTGGACATCGTAGAGCCTACAGAAAAAACTGTAGACGCGCTGATGAAGTTAGATTTGGCGGCTGGTGTAGAAGTTCAAATTAGCCTCGGCTAAAAACAAGTAAACACTGAATATTTTTTTCAGACCCGCTCGGGGGCTGGCCCTGGGTTGTGTAACGCGTGTTAGAGCGCGGCCATAGAGGGTGTTAGCCCCGTACACTGAGAGGTTGGAGCAATGACTATAGGTTTGGTCGGTCGTAAAAGCGGCATGACGCGCGTTTTTACAGAAGACGGTATTTCTATTCCGGTAACGGTGATTGAGGTAGAACCCAATCGTGTTACTCGTGTCAAGGCAGATGATGTCGATGGCTATCGGGCAATCCAGATTACTGCTGGCGCTCGGAAAGCATCACGTATCCCTAAAGCGGAAGCAGGCCACTTTGCAAAAGCCGGAGTTGAGGCTGGGCGTGGTTTGTGGGAGTTTCGTTTGGAGCAGGGCGAAGATGCGCCAGAAGTCGGTGCTGAGCTGACTGTTGCTGCATTCGAAGCGGGCCAAAAGGTTGATGTCACTGGTCAGTCTAAAGGTAAGGGTTTTCAGGGCGGTATTAAGCGCTGGAACTTTTCCATGCAAGACGCAACTCACGGCAACTCGCTGTCGCATCGTTCTAACGGCTCTATCGGTCAGTGCCAAACGCCTGGTCGAGTTTTTAAGGGTAAGAAGATGTCTGGTCACATGGGTGCTGAGCGCGTAACAGTTCAGACTCTTGAGGTTGTTCGTGTGGACGCTGAGCGCAACTTGATTTTGGTCAAGGGTGCGGTTCCAGGTGCTCCAGGTGGTGATGTATTCGTACGTCCCGCTGTAAAAGCTAAAAAATCCTAGGGGGCGATGCAATGGAATTAAGTATTGCGAAACCCGGTAACGGGGCAGCGGGGACGGTTCAGGTATCTGACGTCACGTTTGCGCGCGAGTTTAACGAAGATCTCGTGCACCAAGTAGTTGTGGCCTATATGGCTGGTGCGCGTCAGGGTACTCGTGCTCAGAAGACACGCTCTGATGTTCGTGGTGGCGGTAAGAAGCCATGGCGTCAAAAGGGTACTGGCCGCGCACGTGCCGGTACAATCCGTTCGCCAATTTGGCGTGGGGGCGGCGTGACATTTGCTGCGCGTCCACAGGATCACAGTCAGAAAGTTAATCGCAAGATGTATCGTGCTGCACTGTGCACGATTCTGTCTGAGCTGGCTCGTCAGGAGCGCTTGGTAGTGGTTGAAGATTTTGCGCTTGAGTCGCCTAAAACTAAGCTGTTGGTTCAGTCGCTTGGCGAGTATGGTCTTGAAGGTGCGTTAGTCGTGACTGAAGAAGTGAATGGCAATTTATATCTTGCTGCTCGCAATTTACACAATGTTGATGTTCGCGATGTGAGTGGTGTTGACCCAGTTAGCCTTATTGGCTACGAAAAAGTGGTTATTACTGTAGCTGCATTGAAAAAGTTTGAGGAGCTGTTGGGATGAATACAGAGCGCATCTATAAGGTACTGCTCGGCCCGCACGTTTCTGAAAAAAGTGCAGCGAGCACAGAGTTGAACAACCAAGTGGTATTCCGGGTTCTGCCTAGCGCCACAAAGCTGGAAGTTAAAAAAGCAGTAGAAAAGCTTTTTAAAGTCAGTGTATTGGATGTTCGTACCGTGAATGTTAAAGGTAAGGTTAAGCGCAATCGCTTTGGTTTGAGTAAGAAGTCAAACTGGAAGAAAGCGTATGTAAGCCTTGCGCAGGGTCAAGACATCGACTTTGCGGTCGCTGAATAAGTCTGGAGTTTAGTCAAATGGCAATTGTTAAAAGTAAACCGACTTCTCCCGGCCGTCGCTTTGTTGTTCGGGTGGTTAACCCCGATCTACACAAAGGTGCACCGCACAAGCCGCTGCTTGAGAGTCAGTCGCGCAATGGCGGCCGTAACAATAACGGTCGTATTACCACTCGTCACGTTGGCGGTGGTCATAAGCAACATTACCGTTTAATAGATTTTAAGCGTAATAAAGACGGTATTCCTGCACGCGTCGAGCGTTTGGAGTATGATCCTAACCGCACCGCATTCATCGCCTTGGTGATGTATGCAGACGGTGAGCGTCGCTACATTATTGCGCCAAAAGGTGTTTCTGCTGGAGATCAAATTGTCTCTGGTGATGCATCGCCGATTAAGCCTGGTAATACCTTGCCTATTCGCAACATTCCGCTGGGAAGCACAGTTCACTGTGTGGAAATGAAGCCTGGTAAAGGCGCGCAGATCGCGCGTAGTGCCGGTACTTCAGCTCAGTTGGTTGCTCGTGATGGCCAGTACGCAACGATTCGTCTGCGTAGTGGTGAGACGCGTAAGGTGTTGTCAGAGTGCAGAGCAACATTGGGTGAAGTATCCAACAGCGAGCACAGCTTGCGTAAGTTGGGTAAAGCCGGTGCCTCGCGTTGGCGTGGTGTTCGTCCTACCGTTCGCGGTGTGGCGATGAACCCGGTAGATCACCCACATGGTGGTGGTGAAGGTCGTACTTCTGGTGGTCGTCACCCTGTATCTCCTTGGGGTATGCCGACCAAAGGGTATAAGACCCGTAAAAATAAGCGTACAGACAAACTAATTGTACGTCGTCGCGATAAATAATCGATCAGACGTCAATTAGAGTAAAGAGGATTAGCTTGTGCCACGTTCATTAAAGAAAGGTCCGTTTGTCGATCTTCATTTGTTGAAGAAGGTTGAAGTAGCGGTAGAAAAAAACGATCGTCGCCCCATTAAAACGTGGTCGCGTCGCTCCATGATTCTGCCTGAAATGGTGGCTCTGACAATCGCTGTTCACAACGGTCGTCAGCATGTTCCGGTTATTATTTCCGAAGACATGGTTGGTCACAAATTGGGTGAATTTGCCGCGACTAGGACCTATAAGGGTCACGTGGCCGATAAAAAGGCCAAGCGTTAAGCTTGGGCCGGGAGAGGCTTTTAAGATGGAAGTAGCAGCACGTTTAAAAGGCGCACGAATCTCTGCCCAGAAGGCGCGTTTGGTTGCTGACCAAATTCGCGGAAAGGGTGTAGAAGAATCGCTTGATCTGCTGACGTTCAGCTCTAAGAAAGCGGCGAGCATTATTAAGAAAGTGCTTAACTCCGCAATCGCCAATGCTGAGCATAACGAAGGCGCAGATGTTGACGAATTGAAAGTTTCGACAATCTTTGTAGATGAAGGTACGACGATGAAACGTCTTCGTCCTCGTGCAAAGGGTCGTGCGGATCGTATTCTGAAAAGATCTTGTCATATCACGATTAAAGTTGCAGACGGCGAAGGCTAGGTAGGAGAGACCACATGGGTCAGAAAGTACACCCGACCGGCATCCGGCTGGGAATCGTAAAAGAACATAATTCTGTTTGGTACGCGAGTGGCAAAAACTACGCAGCGCACCTTGTAATGGATTTGGAAGTACGTGAGATGCTTGAGAAAAAGCTCTCTCATGCTTCAGTAAGCCGTATTGTTATTGAGCGTCCGGCACAAACTGCACGCATCACGATTCACACAGCGCGCCCCGGTATCGTTATCGGTAAAAAGGGTGAGGATGTCGACAAGCTTCGTAAAGAGCTGTCAGTGAAGATGGGTGTGCCAGTTCATATCAACATCGAAGAGATCCGCAAGCCGGATATGGAAGCGAAGTTGGTAGCCATGAACGTCGCTCAGCAGCTTGAACGCCGCGTTATGTTCCGTCGCGCTATGAAGCGTGTGGTACAGAATGCAATGCGCCAGGGTGCAGAAGGCATTAAGGTACAGGTTAGTGGGCGTGTCGGCGGTGCAGAGATTGCTCGTACCGAGTGGTATCGCGAAGGGCGTGTGCCGTTGCACACACTGCGCGCAGATATTGACTACGCGACACACGAAGCAGCTACGACTTACGGCATCATTGGTGTCAAAGTCTGGATCTTTAAGGGTGAAATCCTTGGAACCAGAAAAGAAGCGGTCGAAGCTAAGGCTAAGAAAGGTTCAGAGTAAGGGTTACGCAAATGTTACAGCCGAAGCGCACAAAGTTTCGCAAGCAACACAAAGGTCGCAACCGCGGTCTGGCAGAACGCGGTAGCCGGGTCAGCTTTGGCGAGTTTGGCCTTAAAGCAGTCGGTCGCGGTCGTATTACAGCTCGCCAAATTGAGGCGGCACGTCGTGCAATGACGCGCCACATCAAGCGTGGTGGTAAAATCTGGATTCGTGTGTTCCCAGATAAGCCAATTACCCAAAAGCCTCTCGAAGTTCGTCAGGGTAAGGGTAAAGGTAATGTTGAATACTGGGTCGCACAGATTCAGCCGGGCAAGGTTTTGTACGAAGTAGAAGGCGTGTCTGAAGAATTAGCGCGTGAAGCATTCGCCTTGGCGTCAGCAAAGATTCCTGTGCCGACCGCTTTTGTTAGACGGGTGGTGATGTGATGAATGCTTTAGAGTTACGCGATAAATCAGTTGAAGATCTTAATGCCCAACTGTTGCAGCTGCTTGAAGATCAGTTCAAGCTTCGCATGCAAAAGAGTACCGGCCAGTTAGCGCAAACGCATTTGCTGAAGAAAACTCGTCAGGAAATAGCACGCGTTAAAACTGTGCTCCAGGAAAAGGCAGGTAACTAAAAATGTCAGAAGTAGCAAAAAGTGCTCGTACAGCCACCGGTAAAGTGGTCAGTGACAAAATGGATAAAACCATTACGGTACTGATTGAGCGTCGGGTAAAGCACCCGATGTACGGTAAGTACATAACGCGCTCATCGAAAGTTCACGCTCATGATGAAAACAATGAGTGCAAAATTGGTGATGTAGTGACAGTTTGCGAAACGCGTCCAGTGTCCAAGTTGAAAACTTGGGCGTTGTTGAGCGTTGATGTAACGGCTACCCAGGTTTAATTTGGCCGGCGGCCTGTGTGCAATCGCTTGATGCACTGTTGACTGGTTTGGAGTAAGAAATGATTCAAACAGAAAGCTATTTGGAAGTTGCAGATAACAGTGGCGCACGTCGCGTTATGTGCATCAAGGTGCTTGGCGGCTCTCATCGTCGCTATGCACGAGTCGGTGATCTGATCAAAGTCACAGTCAAAGAGGCTATACCTCGCGGCAAAGTGAAAAAAGGTCAGGTAATGACAGCTGTTGTAGTTCGTACTAAGAAAGGTGTTCGTCGTCCAGACGGTTCACTGATCAAGTTTGACGATAACGCTGCAGTGTTGCTAAACAATAACAACGCACCTATTGGCACTCGTATTTTTGGGCCAGTAACGCGTGAATTGCGTGGCGAGAAGTTCATGAAGATAATCTCTTTGGCACCGGAAGTACTGTAGTTCCAGGTGTGGAGAGAAGGCTGAGGTCAGGTTATGCGTAAGATTAAGCGTGAAGACGAAGTTATCGTCTTAACCGGTAAAGACAAAGGTAAGCGCGGTGTTGTCCAGAAGGTTTTGGATAACAACAAGGTGCTGGTCTCCGGCATTAATATGATTAAGAAACATCAGCGTCCAAACCCGCAGCTGGGTGTGGCCGGTGGTATCGTTGAGAAAGAAGCAGCGATCCAGGTTTCTAATGTTGCAATTTACAACCCGTCTACTAAGCAGGCGGATCGCGTGGGCTTTAAAGTAGCCGAAGACGGCAGCAAGACCCGTATTTTTAAATCAAGCGGCGATGCGATCAACGCGTAGGGGTTAGTGAAAAATGGCACGATTAGGTGAACTATACCAAACCGAGTTAAAGGCTAAGCTGATTGAAGAGCTGTCTTTAGCTAACCCTATGGAAGTTCCGCGCATCACCAAAATCACCCTGAACATGGGCGTTGGTGAAGCGGCTGGAGATAAAAAAGTTCTTGAGGCAGCACTGTCCGACCTGACAAAGATTGCAGGTCAGAAGCCAGTGGTGACTAAGGCGCGCAAATCAATCGCAGGTTTTAAAATCCGTGATGGTTGGCCAATTGGCTGCAAAGTAACTCTGCGCGGCGAAAACATGTATGAATTTCTGGATCGCCTAGTTAGCATCGCTATTCCTCGCGTGCGTGACTTCCGCGGTATCAGCCCGAAATCATTCGACGGTCGCGGTAACTTCGCGATGGGCGTAACGGAACAGATTATCTTTCCGGAAATTGATTACGATAAAATTGATACACTACGCGGTATGGATATTACGATCACGACTACTGCTCGTAATGACGACGAAGGTCGCGCGCTGTTAAAAGCGTTTAACTTTCCGTTTAAAGGTTAAGGGGTTCAGGGGACATGGCAAAGCAGTCAATGAAAGCGCGCGAATTGAAACGTGCCCAAACTGTCGAAAAATTCGCTGCAAAGCGCGCTGAGCTTAAAGCGATTTTCGCCAGCGTAAGTTCTAGCGATGAAGAAAAGTGGGATGCGCAGGTTAAGCTGCAAAAGCTTCCGCGTGATGCAAGTCCATCACGTCAGCGTCGTCGTTGTCAGATCACGGGTCGTCCGCACGGTGTATACCGCAAGTTCGGTCTTTGCCGTAACCAGCTTCGTCAAGCCGCTATGCGCGGTGATGTCCCCGGCTTAGTTAAGGCTAGCTGGTAATAGTGGGAATTTTGCTGTCGCTGGCCATGGCCGCGGCGTTTAATGGGAGCAAAACATGAGCATGCAAGATCCTTTAGCGGATATGCTTACACGTATCCGCAACGCTCAGATGGCAGGTAAAACTGCTGTTCAGATGCCTTCTTCAAAACTTAAGGTATCGGTTGCAAAGGTACTGGAAGACGAAGGTTATATCGCTAGTTCGCGCGTTGAAGCCGATGGTGGCAAAGCGCAGCTGACAGTTGAGTTGAAGTACTATCAGGGTAAGCCGGTAATCGCTGAGATTCATCGGGTAAGCCGTCCAGGTCTGCGCGCTTACGCTGGTAAAGACGAATTGCCATCAGTGCGTGCCGGTTTGGGCATCGCGATTGTATCTACCAGTAATGGTGTGATGACTGATCGTGCAGCGCGAGCGGCCGGTGTGGGCGGCGAAGTGCTTTGCACTGTTTTCTAACGCGACAGTTTAAAGAGTTCTTAACATGTCAAGAGTAGCGAAAAGTCCAGTGACTATCCCCGCAGGGGTTGAAGTCAAGCTCGACGCCAGCAGCATCGCAGTCAAAGGTAAAAAAGGTAGTTTAGTACTGCCTTTGCACCAGTCTGTTGAAGTGAAGCAAGAAGACGGGCGTTTAGTGTTCTCAGCGCGTGAAGGCGCGAAAAATGGTTGGGCAATGGCCGGTACTACTCGGTCTTTGACTAACAATATGTGTGTTGGCGTTAGCGAAGGCTTTCAGCGCAAGCTGATCCTCAACGGTGTTGGTTACCGTGCTAAGGCCACTGGTAGCAGCATTAACTTGGTGTTGGGTTTTTCCCACCCCATTGATTATGCGTTGCCAGAAGGCGTAACTGTTGATACCCCTACTCAGACAGAGATTGTCTTGAGCGGTACCGACAAGCAAATACTGGGTAAGGTAGCGGCCGAAATTCGCGCGTTCCGTCCACCAGAGCCGTACAAAGGTAAGGGTGTTCGCTACGCAGACGAAAACGTCCGTCGTAAAGAAGCGAAGAAAAAGTAAAGGCTAGGTTATGAGCGATAAGAAAGTATCAAGATTACGTCGTGCCCGCCGTGCTCGCTTTAAAATGCGTGAGCTCCGCGCCGTACGTCTTAGCATTCACCGCACACCGCGTCACATGTATGCACAGCTTATTGCTGCTACAGGCGATGTCGTGTTGGCGAGTGCCTCTACACTAGATAAAGAGTTGCGTGCTGGTGTTACTGGTAATGTTGCCGCAGCCGCTAGTGTGGGCAAGTTGATCGCCGACCGCGCGAAAGCCGCAGGCGTGACAAAGGTCGCCTTTGACCGCAGTGGATTTAAGTTCCACGGCCGTGTCAAGGCGCTGGCAGATGCTGCCCGTGAAGGTGGTTTGGAATTCTAAGGTTTTAGGCGATGGCGTATAACGATCAGAAAGACAAAGCAAACACTGAAGGCTTGCAAGAGAAATTAGTGCAAGTAAACCGTGTTGCCAAGGTGGTCAAGGGTGGCCGTATTTTCAGCTTCACTGCTCTGACTGTAGTTGGTGATGGCAATGGTAAAGTCGGCTTTGGCCGCGGCAAGGCGCGTGAAGTGCCGGTTGCGATCCAAAAGGCGATGGAAGCTGCCCGCCGTAATATGGTTCAGGTAGACGTAAAGGGTGATACCATCCAGTACGCTGTCAAAGGCCGTCACGGTGCATCCAAGGTTTACATGCAGCCCGCATCTGAAGGTACTGGTGTTATTGCCGGTGGTGCAATGCGCTCGGTGCTGGAAATTGCTGGCATTCATAACGTACTGGCCAAGTGCTATGGTTCTACCAACCCGGTAAACGTGGTTCGTGCAACTGTTAAGGCACTGGTAAGCGTTTCTTCTCCAGAAGAGGTCGCAACTAAGCGCGGCAAGACTGTTGAAGAGATCTTGGGCTAAGAAATAGGCAGGATTTGCAATGAGCAAGATTAAAGTCACACTAGTTCGTTCTGTTACAGGACGGCTAAAGTCGCACAAGGCCTGCGTTGCGGGTCTTGGCTTGCGTCGTATTCGCCACACTGTTGAAGTGGAAGACACTCCATCAGTACGCGGTATGATCAATAAGGTCAACTATTTAGTACGTGTTGAGGGATAAGTGATGAGCGATATGCGTTTAAACACGCTGAGCCCGGCTCCCGGTCGAGTTAAAGATAGTAAACGGGTAGGTCGTGGTATCGGTAGTGGCTTGGGTAAAACCGCAGGTCGTGGTCACAAAGGTCTTAAGTCGCGTTCCGGCGGTAGTGTACGTCCGGGTTTCGAAGGCGGTCAGATGCCTTTGCAAAAGCGTCTGCCGAAGTATGGTTTTACTTCGCGGCTGTCACGTGTGACTGCACAAATCCGTACCGCTGAACTAGCAGCTGCTGGTGATGGCGTTATTGATCTGGATGCTCTGAAGCGCGCTGACTTAGTTGGCCGTAACATCGAGCGTGCAAAGATCTTCCTGTCGGGTGATCTGAATAAGGCAGTTACTGTTAAAGGTTTGGCGGTAACAAAAGGCGCGCGCGAAGCTATTGAAAAAGCGGGCGGCAAAGTCGAGGAATAAGGCGAGATCCCCATGGCGAAATCCAGTCCATTATCAACTGGAAGTCAATCCGGAGTAGGCGAGCTGATGGCTCGCCTTCGTTTTCTACTGCTGGCGATAATTGTTTATCGCATCGGTACTCACATTCCGGTTCCGGGTATTAACCCGGATCAACTCGCCGTGCTGTTTAATCAGAATCAGGGCACGGTACTCGGTTTATTTAATATGTTTTCGGGCGGTGCCTTGGAGCGTATGAGTATCTTGGCTTTGGGCATTATGCCGTATATCTCTGCATCTATTATTATGCAGCTGATGTCGGCAGTAAGTCCGCAGCTAGAAGCCTTGAAGAAAGAAGGTGAAGCTGGTCGCCGGCAAATAAGTCAGTACACTCGCTATTTGGCTGTGCTGCTAGCGTTGCTGCAGGCCACGGGTATGACGGTAGGCTTGGCCAATCAGGGTCTAGCTTATAGTGCTGATTTTAGTTTTTTCTTTGTTGCCGTGGTGTCACTGGTAACAGGGGCGATTTTCATGATGTGGCTTGGTGAGCAGTTAACCGAGCGCGGTGTTGGTAACGGCATCTCCATGTTGATCTTCGCAGGTATCGTTGCGGGCTTGCCCTCAGCGGTAGGGCAGTCTCTGGAGCAGGCGCGACAGGGTGAGCTCAATGTATTAGTGCTGCTGGCGGTATTAGTTCTGGCGGTAGCGGTGGTGTATTTAGTGGTCTTTATCGAACGCGGTCAGCGCCGTATCACGGTAAACTACGCTAAGCAGCAGCGCGGCAATAAAATGTATCAGGCGCAATCCAGCCATTTGCCGATGAAGGTAAATATGGCGGGTGTTATTCCGGCGATTTTCGCCAGCTCTATTCTGCTGTTCCCTGCGTCGATTGCGCAGTGGGTCGGCCAGAGCGGCGAAGGTATGGAATGGTTGCAGGAGCTTGCTCTGGCGATCGGCCCCGGACAGCCTCTGAACATTATTATGTTTACAGCCTTGATCGTGTTTTTCTGCTTCTTCTATACGGCGTTGATGTTTAACCCCGATGAAGTGGCGGATAATTTAAAGCGCTCGGGTGCATTTTTACCTGGGATTCGTCCTGGTAAGCAAACGGCTAACTACATCGATGGTGTGTTAACCAGATTGACCATGTTTGGCTCGCTGTATATAGCCGGCGTGTGTTTATTACCGCAGTTCTTAGTGGTGATGTGGAACGTACCGTTTTATCTCGGTGGCACATCGTTACTGATCGTAGTGGTTGTAGTGATGGATTTTATGGCGCAGGTTCAATCGCACCTTATGTCTCAGCAATACGACTCGGTCTTGAAAAAGGCCAATTTGAAAAATTACGGCGGTGGTGTGCGCTAAGGCGCACTAACCTGATAGCTTGTTTGGAGTGTAACAATGAAAGTACGCGCATCAGTAAAGGCTATATGCCGCAACTGTAAAATTGTTCGTCGCAAGGGTGTTGTTCGCGTTATCTGTAGCGTTGAACCTCGTCACAAGCAGCGGCAGGGCTAAGCAATGCGGTCGGGGTTGATTTTCAATCCCAATGCGGATAGACTACTGCGCCTTTCGTGCGGTGGTTTTCCGTTTACCGGTCATTGCTAGGCGTTGGAAGAATTAGGCTTAATTGGAGTAACCTGAATGGCTCGTATTGCAGGTGTCAACATACCAGATAACAAGCATGCTGTTATTTCGTTGACCTATATATTTGGCATTGGCCGCACAACTGCAAAAGCACTGTGTGCCAAAACCACTATCGCTGAAGATGCAAAGATCGGCGATTTATCTGAAGAGCAACTAGATGCGCTTCGTGGCGAGATTGCAAAAATGTCTGTAGAGGGCGACTTGCGTCGTACCGTATCTATGAACATTAAGCGTCTGCTGGACTTAGGCTGCTACCGCGGTCTGCGTCATCGTAAAGGCCTGCCGCTTCGCGGTCAGCGTACTAAGACTAATGCGCGTACGCGTAAAGGTCCACGTAAGCCGATTCGTAAGTAATTTAAAGGCAGTGATTCCTTTAGTGTAGCTACACCACTTGTGTAGTGTTGATATTAGAGATGGAAATAGATAATGGCCAAACCAGGCAAGCAACAAGCTCCACGGAAAAAGGTCAAAAAGACCGTCGTGGACGGTGTCGCACACATACATGCGTCATTTAACAATACGATTGTTACCATTACAGACCGTCAAGGTAATGCACTGAGCTGGGCTACGGCTGGCGGCAGTGGTTTCCGTGGCTCTCGTAAAAGTACTCCTTTCGCTGCTCAGGTTGCTGCAGAGCGCGCCGGCAATGCTGCGAAAGACTACGGTTTAAAAAATCTTGATGTACAAGTTAAAGGTCCTGGTCCAGGTCGTGAATCTGCGGTCCGTGCCTTGAATAACTGTGGCTACAAGATTACTAACATCACCGACGTGACGCCTATCCCGCACAATGGTTGCCGTCCTCCCAAGAAACGTCGCGTTTAATTAACAGTTGAGGAATACAGAAAATGGCTAGATATTTAGGCCCGAGCTGTAAATTATCCAGACGGGAAGGTACCGACCTGTTCCTGAAGAGTGGTGTTCGTCCGCTGGATTCAAAATGTAAAGCTGAAACAGCACCTGGTATGCATGGTGCGCGTCGTGGTCGTCTTTCTGACTACGGTGTTCAGCTGCGTGAAAAGCAAAAAGTACGTCGTATGTACGGTGTTCTTGAAAAGCAATTCCGCGCTTATTATACAAAAGCTGCCCGTCGTAAAGGCGCTACAGGCGAAAACCTGCTTCAGCTTTTGGAAGGCCGCTTAGATAACGTGGTATACCGCATTGGTTTTGGTTCTACACGCGCCGAATCACGTCAGTTGGTATCTCACAAATCTGTACTTGTAAATGGCAAAACGGTAAACGTGCCGTCTTACCAAGTTCAAGCCGGTGATGTAGTTAGTGTTCGTGAGAAAGCTAAGGCTCAGTTGCGGATTCAATCTGCAATCGCTCTAGCAGCTCAGCGCGGTGATTGCGCATGGATCGACATTAACGCCGCTAAGATGGAAGGCGTTTTTAAGAGCGTGCCAGATCGTAGCGACTTGTCTTCTGAGATCAACGAACAATTGATCGTTGAGCTTTACTCGAAGTAAGTTAACCTCCGGACAAATCACTACAGGTGAATTATGCAAAGTGCTGTCAATGAATTTTTAACCCCGCGTGTCATCCAAGTTGAAGAATTTGGTCAGACTCGCGCGAAAGTGACCTTGGAACCGCTGGAGCGGGGATTTGGTCATACCCTGGGTAATGCCTTGCGCCGTATTTTGCTGTCTTCTATGCCGGGCTGTGCAATCACCGAAGTTGAAATCGACGGTGTATTGCATGAGTACAGTGCTATGGAAGGTGTGCAGGAAGATGTTATTGAAATCCTGCTTAACCTGAAAGAAGTTGCGGTAATCATGCACGGCAAAGATCAAGCGATTCTTAGCTTGAGCAAAAAAGGCCCAGGTGTTGTTACTGCTGGTGATATCCAGACAGATCACGAAATTGAAATTGTTAATACCGATCACGTAATTGCTAACCTGAACGATGATGGCGAAATTAATATGCGCCTGACTATCGCTCGCGGTCGTGGTTATGTGCCGGCAGATGCGCACGATAACGGCGAAGAAGAAACTCGCTCTATCGGTCGTCTTCAGCTTGATGCCAGCTACAGCCCGATTAGCCGGGTGAGCTATGTGGTAGAGAGCGCACGTGTTGAGCAGCGTACCGACTTGGACAAATTGGTTCTCGATTTGGAAACCAACGGTACTATCGACCCAGAAGAGGCGATCCGTCGTGCGGCAACCATCCTTCAGCAGCAGCTGGCGGTGTTTGTTGATCTGGAAAGCGAAGGCGAAAGTGAGCCTTCACGCGAAGAAAGTGAAGTAGATCCTATTTTGTTGCGTCCAGTAGATGATTTAGAGCTGACAGTGCGCTCTGCCAACTGCTTGAAAGCGGAAAATATCTACTACATCGGTGATTTGGTGCAGCGTACAGAAGTTGAACTTCTCAAAACGCCTAACCTTGGTAAGAAGTCACTGACAGAAATTAAAGACGTATTGGCGTCACGTGGTTTGTCTCTGGGTCTGCGCCTAGATAACTGGCCGCCAGCAAGTCTTAGAAACGACGACCGAGTTTTAGCGTAATTCTAACGCTAAACTTTCGAATATTTTTTGCTGAGATAGCAACGTTTATTAAAGGAAAAAGCCATGCGTCATCGTCATAGTGGCCGTCAATTAAACCGTAATAGCTCTCATCGTAAAGCGATGTTCCGCAACATGACGGCGTCGTTGCTCGAGCACGAAATGATCAAAACTACCTTGCCAAAGGCAAAGGAACTGCGCGGTTATGCAGAGCCTTTGATCACCCTTTCTAAGGTTGATAGTGTTGCTAACCGTCGTTTGGCGTTTGCCAGATTGCGTTGCAGTGCTGTTGTAGGTAAGTTGTTCACTGACTTGGGCCCTCGTTACGAAGGTCGTCCAGGTGGTTATATCCGTATCATGAAGTGTGGTCTCCGCGCTGGTGATAAGGCACCAATGGCTTACGTAGAATTGGTTGATCGCCCGGTAGCAGAAGAAGCTGACGACGAGTAAATCTTGTTGTAGCAAAAAAGCCGACCTTAGGGTCGGCTTTTTTTTGTCTAAATTAATTGTTTTTAGTTTGAGGTAGGCTTTATTGGGCTTGCCGAAGGCAGGCCCAAGTGGTGTTCGCTATTAAGCGCTGCGCTGTTTGGCGAGTTTTAACACCTCATTTAAAAAGTGCCCAGTATGAGATTGCGCCATCGTGGCGATCTCTTCTGGTGTGCCTTCAGCGATTATCATGCCGCCGCCGCTGCCGCCCTCGGGGCCGAGGTCGACGATCCAGTCCGCGGTTTTTATGACATCGAGGTTGTGTTCAATCACCACCACGGTGTTGCCGTGATCACGCAAGCGGTGCAGTACCGTTAGTAATAATTGGATGTCTTCAAAGTGCAGGCCAGTTGTGGGCTCGTCGAGAATATACAAAGTTTTGCCGGTATCACGCTTCGACAGCTCTTTCGCTAGCTTTACCCGCTGCGCTTCACCGCCAGATAGCGTTGTAGCAGCTTGACCAAGGCGAATATAGCTTAGTCCCACATCCATCAATGTTTGTAATTTCTTGCTGATCGACGGCACATTCTCAAAGAAGGTGTTGGCGTCTTCAACGGTCATGTCTAAAACCTCGTGAATATTTTTGCCCTTGTATAATATTTCCAAGGTTTCCCGGTTATAGCGCTGGCTGCGGCACACTTCGCAGGCAACGTAGATGTCGGGTAGAAAATGCATTTCTACTTTAGTGACGCCGTCGCCCTGACACGCCTCGCAGCGTCCACCCTTTACGTTAAAGCTGAAGCGACCAACTTTATAGCCGCGTGAGCGGGCTTCTTGGGTGCCCGCAAAGAGCTCGCGAATTGGTGTGAATATACCCGTGTACGTCGCAGGATTGGAGCGCGGGGTGCGGCCTATCGGGCTTTGGTCGATATCGATACATTTATCAACCTGATCCAAGCCGGTCACTGCGCGGTGGGCTGCTGGCGTTAGAGTGGTCGCGCCGTTGAGTACTGTTGCCGCCACTGGGTAAAGTGTGTGATTGATAAGGGTAGACTTTCCGGAGCCAGAAACGCCGGTAATACAGGTCATCAATCCAAGCGGAATGGTGAGGTCAACATCTCGTAAATTATTACCCGTGGCGCCTTCTACTCGCAGGCATTTATCTGGGTTAACAGGGTTGCGTATTGCTGGTATCGCGATGGCCCGCTTACCCGACAGGTACTGGCCGGTAAGTGACTCGGGGCTACTTAAAATATCTTCTATTTTACCTTCGGCGATGACCCTGCCGCCGTGTACTCCGGCACCGGGACCGATATCAATAATATGGTCGGCGGTGCGAATGGCGTCTTCGTCGTGTTCGACCACAATAACGGTGTTGCCAATGTCGCGAAGATGGCGCAGCGTTTTTAGCAGTCGCTCGTTGTCGCGCTGGTGAAGACCGATAGAGGGCTCGTCCAGAATATACATAACGCCCACTAGGCCGGCGCCTATTTGGCTGGCAAGGCGAATACGTTGGGCTTCACCGCCAGATAACGTGTCTGCACTGCGATCTAGGGTTAGGTAATTAAGGCCGACATCTACCAGAAAGCGCAGGCGGTCGTTAATTTCTTTGAGAATTTTTTCCGCAATTTGAGCGCGACGGCCACTAAGTTCAAGTTTAGTGAAATACTCTCGTGCAGCGCCCACCGGCATAGCCGTAATTTCGGGCAGGGTGTTATCTAAGATAAATACATTGCGTGCTTCTTTGCGCAAACGGGTGCCGGCACAGTCTGGGCAAGATTGGGAGTTTAAGAACTTGCTCAGCTCTTCGCGTACAGTTTGCGACTCGGTTTCTTTGTAGCGGCGATCCATATTGGGAATTACGCCCTCGAAAGGGTGTTTACGCTGGAAATTGTCGCCGCGGTCATTGATATAGGTAAAGCTTATTTCTTCATCGCCGCTGCCAAATAAGATTTTTTGACGGTGCTCGTCACTGAGTTCTTCAAAAGGTGCGTCAATATCAAAACCATAATGCTCGGCCAGTGAGGTAAGCATGTGGAAGTAGTAAACGCTGCGCCGGTCCCAGCCGCGAATTGCACCTGTGGACAAGCTTACGTCGGGATGTTGCACGATGCGGGAGGAATCAAAAAACTGTTTTACACCCAAGCCATCGCAGCTGCTGCAAGCGCCAAGCGGGCTGTTGAAGGAGAAGAGTCGGGGCTCTAACTCTGACAGGCTGTAACCGCAGTGTGGGCAGGCGAACTTGGACGAAAAAGTAAGCTCTGCTGCTTTAGGATCATCCATGTCGGCAATGCTTGCGATGCCGTCGGTGAGTTCAAGTGCGGTTTCAAAGGATTCCGCTAGGCGCTGGGTGAGGTCTTCACGCACTTTGAAGCGGTCTACGACGACTTCGATGGTGTGCTTTTTATTTTTATCCAGCGCGGGCAAATCGTCGAGATCGGTGACTAGGCCATTAATCCTGGCCCGGACAAAGCCCTGGCTGCGCAATTTCTCAAAGGTGTGAATATGTTCGCCTTTGCGATTTTGTACAATGGGCGCCAGCATCATTAGCTTGCTACCCTCGGGTAGCGCCAATACGGTGTCGACCATTTGGCTGACGGTTTGCGCAGAAAGCGCGGCGTTATGATCTGGGCAGCGAGGCTCGCCGGCGCGAGCGAATAGCAGGCGCAGATAATCGTATATTTCTGTAATAGTGCCCACTGTGGAGCGGGGGTTGTGCGATGTGGATTTTTGTTCAATCGAAATGGCAGGTGATAGGCCTTCGATATGGTCAACGTCGGGTTTTTCCATCATTGACAAAAATTGCCTAGCGTAGGTCGATAGTGATTCGACGTAGCGGCGCTGACCTTCGGCGTAGAGTGTGTCAAACGCTAATGATGACTTACCGGAACCGGACAGTCCGGTAATCACGACTAATTTGTCGCGGGGTATATCAAGATCGATATTCTTTAGATTGTGGGTGCGGGCACCGCGAACGATAATCCGATCCATATAATTTCTCGGCCTGATAAACCGGTCATTATACGACGGCTAAGGAGTGCGGCGCAAAATAAGCTCGTTGCTAATATGTATGGTTTTTTGGCGGGGGTATAGCTGCTAGAATGGCGCGCTAAATACCTTTATTTTTCAGGATCTTTCCGCCTTTGAATCATCAATCGATGAGTGCAACTGAGCGCCGTGCGGTCGTGTCGCTGGCCAGCTTGTATGCATCCCGTATGCTCGGCTTGTTTATGCTGCTGCCGGTATTAAGTTTATACGCAGCCGAGTATGAATTCAGTACGCCAGTATTGGTCGGTTTGGCACTGGGAATTTACGGTTTGGGGCAGGCGGCGCTGCAAGTTCCGCTGGGCATGCTGTCAGACCGCATAGGTCGTAAGCCTGTCATTATCGCAGGGCTGTTGCTGTTTGTTGCTGGCGGCTTGGTCGCGGCGGGCGCGGAAAGCATATTTGGTATTATTGCGGGCCGGCTGCTGCAGGGCGCCGGGGCAATTGCGAGTACCTTAACTGCCTTGCTTGCAGATCTCACTCGTGAACAGCATCGCACCAAAGCAATGGCGGCAATTGGCATGAGTATTGGCGTGTCCTTTGCGGTTGCAATGGTACTTGGGCCTTTAACCGCCTCATGGTTCGGCGTGTCGGGTTTGTTTTTGCTAACTTCCATAATGGCGGCGGTAGGCATTGCAATTACTTTATTTGTGGTGCCAACACCGAATATTCAAAGTCTTGATGCAAACAATCAATCGCTGGGGAGTTTGCTGGGGCGCTGTCTTCGCGACCGTAATTTGATGCGTCTCAATTTGGGTATTTTTAGCTTACACGCTATTTTAATGGCGATATTTATCGCCGTGCCAGGCATTCTAGAAAATCAGGGTTTAGCGCGTAGTGATCATTGGCAGGTGTATTTGCCAATGATGGTGGTGGCGTTTATCGGTATGGTGCCGCTGATTATTATTGCCGAAACGCGCAGTAAAATGCGCGAGATTTTTTTGCTCGGTATTTGCGGAATTCTATTGTCAGTAATCGTCGCTATTTATTTTGGTCAGTCGCTAATACCGCTGCTCGGAATTATGACTTTGTTTTTTGTTGCCTTTAATTTGCTAGAGGCGTCGCTGCCGTCGCTGGTAAGCAAGACCGTTTATGCTGGGGGCAAGGGCACGGCGATGGGTGTTTACTCAACATTCCAATTCTTTGGTGCCTTTTGTGGCGGCGCAATTGGCGGTGGCCTATTTGGGCGCTGGGGTGCTAGTTCAGTTTTTGTCGGCGCGGCGGTGCTCGCAGGAGCGTGGTTGCTGGTGGCTTGGGGAATGTTGGTACCGGCTAAATCAGAAAGCCTTATTCTATGCTGGCAGTTTGGTGTTTGGGATGTTGCGGATATTCGCCGCGAAGTGTTGGCTCTGCCCGGTACTATTGATGTCACCGTACTTGAAAGTGAGCGCGTTGCATATTTGCGGGTAGATGGTAATTTTGATCCAGCGAGCTTGCCCGAAGGCTTGCAGCTAAGCAGCTAAATGGCTGCTATCAGCGGAATCCGGTATAGTGCAGTATCTGTTGCGGACGTTGGTTCGCATTCATAGAAAAACAGGAGAGAACGCATGGCGCGTGGTATAAATAAAGTTATTTTGGTCGGCAATTTGGGCCAAGATCCCGAGACCCGTTACATGCCTTCCGGCGGTGCAGTGACCAATGTCACCATTGCAACAAGCGAAACTTGGAAGGACAAGCAGAGCGGTCAGGCCCAAGAGCGCACAGAGTGGCATCGAGTGGTGTTTTTTAATCGCTTGGCCGAAATCGCCGGCGAGTATTTGAAAAAAGGCTCGAAGGTCTATGTAGAGGGATCGCTGCGAACTCGTAAGTGGCAGAACAAAGAAGGCGTTGATCAGTACACTACCGAAATCGTAGCGGCAGAAATGCAAATGCTCGATAGTCGGGGAGGCTCAGGTGGCGGTTCTGCTGGCGAGAGCTACGGCGATGATGGCTATGGATCTCAACAGGCGCCGCAAGCGGCCGCTCCACGCCGCGCGCCGCCAGCTCAGTCTGCGCCGCAACAGCAGAATCGCGCGCCAGCACCGCAGCCTGCACAAAATCCGCCGGCAGGTTTTGATGATTTTGATGATGATATTCCATTCTGATGGTTACCTTCGGAAGTAGTGTGAAAATCTAATACCCGCCTCGGCGGGTATTTTTATATATAGCAAGTGAATTGCGCTGTGGCTTTATACAATCTTGCGCATCGCCTTAGCATTGAGTAATGTTGAGTCCCTTGTTTTTGTGTTGATTAAGCTGGGTGTCGGGGGCTACTGCCTTTTCTGCAAGTTCTAATAACTTGCCTTACTACTTAATTCTGTGAACCTTCTGTGAATGTTGTTGTGATTTCTCGCAGCAGTGCCTTGAGCGCTGCTTTGCAAAGTCAGTTTGCCTCTCGATCGCGAGCCAGTATTGCGTTGCCGCTCGACGACGTGCACGCCTTGGGTGTGGATCAGCTGCGCGGCGCGATGGTTGTCGATGCCGACGCCTTGGTGTCTTTACAGTGCAAGGACAGTTGCGATGCGACAGAGCTTCAGCGCCTGCTGGCATTGCGTCAAGATTTTAAGGCGCGCTGTGATGCGTTGGCGGTGCCCTATTTGTTATTAAGTGACGGTCGCCTGTTTGGCGCCGCCGCCGAAGAGGTGGAGTACGCCGAGGGTGACGAACTCGCCCCGAGTGATGTGGCGGGGTTTCAGCTAGCGGAGCTTGAGCAATTGCTGTGCGCGGCTGGCGAGCAGGGTATGGTGCTACGCACTGGGCCGTTGATTGCGGTGCAGGGCGATAATTTCCTCGGTGACTGTTTGGCAACCATGCGCGGCGGAAAAGTGTTGCGTTTGAACGACACAAGGATGGCGTGCCCAACACCGGTGGCTGATTTAGCTCGAGTGATTTCTGGTTTGGTAGATCAGATAAGCTGTGGCACTCCCTGCCGCGGGGTATATCACTATGCCAGTAGTGGCGCCGCCAGTGCTTACGAATTTGCGGAAGTGGCGTGTGCGTTTGCCTCACAGTTTGTGGCGCCGATTGCCGATATTGAGGTTGATGACGGCGGCGAAGGCTGGCGCCCAGCCGTGCCGGTTTTGAGTTGTGATCGCATACTGCAAGATTTCGGTATTAAGCGTTTGCCGTGGCGAGCTTATTTGCCGCGGATGATTAAATCGGTTTGCGAGGAGGCTGCCAAATGAGCAGTAGTACAGAGTTTACTCCGCTGGGGATGGCGGTATTAACGGTATCGGATACCCGCGATGAGAGTAACGACAGTTCTGGTCAGTATTTAGCTGGGGCCTTGGCTGATGAGGGGCATCGCTTGGTGGCCAAGCAGATAGTGAAAGACGATATCTACCAGATTCGCGCTACAGTGTCGGCGTGGATCGCCGATGCGGATATTGAGGTGGTAGTAATTACTGGCGGTACGGGATTCTCCGGGAGGGACTCAACTCCAGAGGCGGTGTCGGTGTTATTCGATAAGGTTATTGAAGGTTTTGGCGAAGTGTTTAGGGCGGTCTCGTTAACCGAAATCGGCTCTTCGACAATTCAGTCCCGCGCTGTTGCTGGCTTGGCAAATAACACGGTTATCTTTTGTATGCCAGGCTCAACCGGCGCGTGTAAAACTGCGTGGCAGCAAGTCATCCGGGATCAGCTCGACAGTCGGCACCGTCCCTGTAATTTTGTTGGGGTGCTTAAAGTTCGCGCTAACACGGTAACGTGATCATGGCTCTGCGGTCTGTAGATGAAGTTTTGCACCAATTATTAACAGACGCTCCAATATGGGGCGTCGAGTCGCAAGGTTTGGAACAGGCTTTGGGCGCGGTCCTTGCCGTCGATATCTATGCCGAAATCGATGTGCCACCCGCCGCCAATAGTGCAATGGATGGCTATGCACTGCGCGCAGCAGATGTTAATGGTGATCGAACGCTGCCTATTACTCAGCGTATTCCAGCTGGCGTACTTGGCAGTGCGCTGCAAGCGGGCAGTGCGGCGCGTATTTTTACCGGTGCATTTGTTCCGCCGGGCGCCGATGCCGTGGTGGCGCAGGAAGACTGTGAATTGGTCGGCGGTGAGCTAAAGGTCAATATTGTGCCGCGCACTGGTCAGCATGTTCGCCCTCAGGGGCAGGATATTGCCAAGGGGCAGCTAATTCTCAGCAAGGGCCACCGGCTGCGGGCGGCGGATCTCGGTCTGCTGGCCTCGCTGGGGTTTGCCGCTGTCGACGTTGGGCGGCAGC
Source organism: Zhongshania guokunii (assembly GCF_040892635.1). Taxonomy (NCBI): domain Bacteria; kingdom Pseudomonadati; phylum Pseudomonadota; class Gammaproteobacteria; order Cellvibrionales; family Spongiibacteraceae; genus Zhongshania; species Zhongshania guokunii. The sequence continues at coordinate 42,977 of NZ_JBFRYA010000023.1, forward strand.
TGCGAGTTGCCGTAATGTCGACCGGTGATGAGTTGCGCGAGCCAGGCGAAGTCTTGGCTGCAGGTCAAATTTATAATTCCAATCGACCAATGCTGGCTGCGCTATTGAGCGAGCTGGGCGTGGAGGTAATCGATATTGGCATTGTTGTCGATACGCCGGAAGCGACTCGCGCTGCTTTGCAGCAGGCTAGCGCCAGTGCCGACGTGGTTATTTCCAGTGGTGGTGTGTCGGTCGGTGAAGAGGATCACGTCAAGGCTCAGGTCGAGGCTATGGGTTCGCTAGATTTGTGGAAGCTCGCCATTAAGCCGGGTAAGCCGCTGGCCTATGGTCGTGTTGCGGGGGTGCCGTTTTTTGGCTTGCCTGGTAATCCGGTGTCTGGCTTCGTTACGTTTTGCATATTAGTTCGGCCATACCTGTTGAAAATGCTGGGAGCAGAGCAAGTATTGCCAGTGCAGTGGTCTGCTAAGGCTTTATTTGACTGGCCGCGGGCGGGTTCGCGTCAGGAGTATTTGCGTGCGCGGGTCGTGCCTAGCGCCGATGGGATGACGGTTGATATTCACCCTCAGCAAAGCTCGGGGGCGCTGTCTTCGGTGTCTTGGTGTAATGCCTTGGCGATTATTCCGGTTGGCAAAACCGTGGCGCGCGGCGATAGCGTTGATGTGATTTTTGTGCGGGATTTGAACTGAAATAAAGGCGGGTTTTGTTTGTCGTGTACGGAAAAGCGAACACTTGCAGCGCGCAGCGCTACAAGTGTTATTAGGCGGTATTACGCCTGATAGCGCTGAAATACCAAGCTGGCGTTGGTGCCGCCAAAGCCGAAGCTATTCGACATTACTGTATTAAGAGTAACGTTGTCTTGGCGTGTTAGCACAATCGGTACACCGGCTGCTTCGTCGTCTAGGGTCTCAATATTGGCTGATGCCGCAATAAAATTATGCTTCATCATTAATAGTGAGAATATCGCTTCTTGCACGCCAGTTGCGCCCAGTGAGTGACCAGCCAGTGATTTGGTCGAGCCAATCGCGGGGATAGTTTTGCCCTCATAAGCTTGCTTAACGGCTTTTAGCTCTTGCATGTCGCCAGCAGGAGTCGAAGTGCCGTGGGAGTTGATGTAATCCACGTCGGCATTAACACCCTGCAGCGCTTGGCGCATGCAGCGCGCCGCGCCTTCGCCGCTTGGGGCAACCATGTCATAGCCATCAGAGGTCGCGCCGTAGCCCACCAGCTCACCGTAAATGGTGGCGCCGCGCGCTATAGCGTGTTCTAACTCTTCGAGTACGACCATGCCCGCGCCGCCGGCAATAACAAAGCCGTCGCGGTTGGCGTCGTAAGGGCGAGAGGCTTGCTCGGGGGTGTCGTTATACTTGGTCGACAAAGCGCCCATGGCATCAAACAAGCAGCTCAAAGACCAGTGCTCTTCTTCGCCACCGCCGGCAAAAACCACGTCTTGCTTGCCAAGCTGAATTAGCTCCATGGCGTTGCCAATGCAGTGTGCGCTGGTCGCGCAAGCCGAGGAAATTGAGTAGTTCACACCTTTGATTTTAAAGGGTGTGGCCAGGCAAGCAGAAACCGTGCTGCCCATGGTCTGGGTAACGCGGTAGGGTCCAATGCGTTTTACGCCGCGCTCGCGGAGCGTGTCGGCAGACTCAATCAGGTTGGCTGAAGACGCGCCGCCAGAGCCGGCGATAATGCCAGTGCGCTCATTGCTGACTTGATGCTCTTCTAGTCCAGAGTCGGTAATGGCTTCTTGCATGGCAATATAGGCGTAGGCCGCGGCATCGCCCATAAAGCGGAGTTGCTTGCGGTCAATGCGTTCTTTGATATCAAGGTTTTTGATGGAGCCTGAAATCTGGCTGCGAAACCCCATCTCCTTGTATTTCTCGTTGAACGCGATTCCCGACTTACCCTCTTGCAGTGACGTCAGCACTTCTGACAAGTCATTGCCGATGCTGGAAACTATTCCCATACCGGTTACGACAACACGTTTCATCGGATACCTCGTTTGTAAGCTGTGGTTTTAATTTAAGGGGTGTTTGGTGAGCTTTAGAAGCTGGCGTCGTCTTTGAATAGACCAACACGCAGATCTTTGGCGGTATAGATGACTTTGCCATCAACCGCGACTTCGCCATCGGCGATGCCCAAAATTAGTTTGCGTTCAATAAGACGCTTGTAGTTCAGGGTGTAGGTAACGAGCTTTGAATCGGGCAGGATTTGACCGGTAAACTTCACCTCGCCAGCTCCTAGTGCGCGGCCCTTGCCGCTATTGCCGCGCCAGCCAAGATAAAAACCAACAAGCTGCCACATAGCATCTAGGCCTAGGCAGCCTGGCATAACTGGGTCGCCTTTAAAGTGACAGTCGAAGAACCATAGGTCTGGATTAATATCCAGTTCGGCCACTAAAACGCCTTTATCGAAGCTGCCGCCCTCGGTGCTGATATGGGTGATGCGGTCCACCATCAGCATATTGTCGGTAGGAAGTTTCGGGTTGCCAGGGCCAAATAGTTTGCCGTGTCCGCAGTCGATGAGTTCTTGTTTGTTAAAGCTATTTTGATGAATTAAAGACATGAGGCCATATTATCAGTTTGAAAATGTTGCGCTTATCTTAGCACGAAGGTTTTGGATGGCACATCAAAATGTCAACATTGGCGTGATGCTTGCTGTCATTACTTTGTCATATCTCGTCGGTAAAAGAGCAGTGCTTGCCAAGCGCTGTCGCTGTTGGGAGAATGCTCGCAGCGTTACCATTCGTAAAAAGGATTCGGGATGATTCCCGACAGCAACTCAGGAAATACTATGATCAGAAAATGTCTGTTCCCCGTCGCCGGCTACGGCACTCGCTTTCTTCCGGCAACCAAGTCTATGCCCAAAGAAATGCTGCCGATAGTTAATAAGCCGCTAGTGCAGTACGGCGTTGAAGAAGCCATTCAGGCTGGTTTAAAGGAAATAGCATTGGTAACTGGCCGCGGCAAGCGCGCCATAGCTGATCATTTTGACATTAGCTATGAATTGGAAAATCAGATTGCCGGCACGAGCAAAGAGCGCTATCTCGACTGTATTCGCAATGTGCTCAATGAGGGCACGTTCATGATGACGCGTCAGCGTGAGATGAAAGGTCTTGGTCACGCCATCCTCACCGGTGAGTGCTTGATTGGTGATGAGGCCTTTGGCGTTATATTGTCAGACGATTTATGTCTGAATCAGGAAGACGACGGCGTTATGGCGCAAATGGTTGCGCTTTATAAGCAGTTTCGTTGCAGCATTGTCGCGATTCAAGAAGTGCCCATGGAAGAGATTGAAAAATACGGTGTTATTGCCGGCGAAGATATGGGCGATGGTTTGTACCGGGTAAGTAATATGGTTGAAAAGCCTAAGCCTGAAGATGCACCTACCAATATGGCGGTCATTGGCCGTTACATCTTAACGCCAGATATTTTTGATATTCTGCGTGACACCCCGCCCGGTAAAAATGGTGAAGTGCAGCTTACCGATGCGCTGATGACCCAAGCTCAGAACGGCTGCGTGCTGGCCTATAAATTCCGGGGCAAGCGTTTTGATTGCGGCAGTGTGCCAGGCTTTATTGAGGCGACTAACTATGTTTACGAGAATATTTATAGCGAGGCTTCGTCGTGAGCAGTAGTGAAATAACCTGTTTTAAAGCCTATGACGTTCGCGGTCGTATTCCCGATCAATTAAACGAAGATATTGCCTACCGTATCGGCCGCGCTTTCGCTGAAGTTATTCAGCCTAAGAAAGTGGTTGTTGGTCACGATATTCGCTTGAGCAGTGAGTCTATTAAGGGCGCTTTAAGTGACGGTCTGCGTGATGCGGGTGTGGATGTTTACGATATTGGCCTGTGTGGCACCGAAGAAATTTACTTCGCTACATCCCATGCGGGTATGGACGGCGGTATCGCGGTTACCGCCAGCCATAACCCTAAAGACTATAACGGCATGAAGTTTGTCCGTGAGGGCTCTAAGCCCATCAGCGGCGACACGGGTTTGTTTGATATTAAGGCTCTTGCCGAGAAAAACGAATTTGCGCCAGTTGCAACACGGGGCAGCTTGCAAGCCTTGGATACCTCGGGTGCCTATGTTGAGCATTTGCTGAGCTATATCGATGTTGAATCCTTAAAGCCCCTGAAAATAGTGGTTAATGCCGGCAACGGCGGTGCGGGTCGGGTCGTGGACTTACTCGAGCCCTATTTGCCCTTTGAGTTTATTCGGGTGCATCACGAAGCAGATGGTAACTTCCCTAATGGCGTGCCTAATCCCCTGCTGATTGAAAATCGCCAGCCCAGTATCGGCGCAATTAAAGAGCATGGCGCTGATCTTGGTATTGCGTGGGATGGGGATTTTGATCGCTGCTTTTTCTTTGATGAGACTGGCGACTTTATCGAAGGTTACTACGTAGTTGGTTTGTTGGCGGAAGCTTTTTTGCTGAAAAATCCTGGCGAAAAAATAGTGCATGACCCGCGCCTAACCTGGAATACCATTGCCATTGTTGAAGGCGCTGGCGGTGAAGCGGTGCAGTGTAAAACCGGTCACGCTTTTATTAAAGAGCGGATGCGGATTGAGAATGCTGTATATGGTGGCGAGATGAGTGCCCACCATTATTTCCGCGATTTCGCTTTTTGTGACAGCGGTATGATTCCCTGGTTGTTGGTGACGCAGTTGATGTCAGTTAAGTCGGCAAGCTTGTCGTCACTGGTTGAGCAGCGAGTTGCTTTATTTCCTTGTAGTGGCGAAATAAACCGTGAAGTTGCCGATGCTAAAACGGTTATTGCTGCGATTCAGGCGCATTACACGCCTTTGGCGGCGGCGATAGATTTTACAGATGGTTTAAGCATGAGTTTCGATGGTTGGCGCTTTAATGTGCGCATGTCCAATACCGAGCCGGTGGTTCGCCTCAATGTTGAAAGTGATGGTGATATACCTTTGATGGAAGCGAAAACTGCTGAATTATTGGCGATGCTGTAATTAGCGTTTAGCGATAATCAATACAATAAAGGCGCCTCATGGCGCCTTTATTGTATGTGGAGTTTGGTGAGAATTATTTGTTTTGGGCTTGCCGATAGCGCGTAACGAGTTGCGTGGTGGATGAGTCCAGCTCGGAAAGACTGTTGTCGTTAGGGTTGCCGAGTGTGCCCATCAAGGTCTGGCTGATCTGTTTGCCCAATTCAACGCCCCATTGGTCGAAGGGGTTTATGCCCCATACAAAACTTGAGGCGAATAGGCGGTATTCGTAGAGCGCGATAAGCGCGCCGAGGCTCTCGGCGTCGAGTTTGTCCATTAAGATGGTGGTGCTGGGCCGGTTGCCGGGCATGGCTTTGTGTTGGGCAAGTTGCGCAGCTGCGTTAGCGTCCATGCCGTTGGCGATCAAATCCTGTTCAATATCTGCAGCAGATTGGCCCTGCATTAAGGTCAAACTTTGGCCGAAGCAGTTGGCAAGCAAGGCTTGGTGCTGCTCACCAATGGGGTTGTGAGAGCTGAGGCTGGCAATAAAATCGCAGGGAATGGCGTCGCTGCCTTGGTGGAGTAGCTGATGGAACGAGTGTTGGCCATTGGTGCCCTCGGTGCCCCAGATAACACCGCCAGTGGCGTTGTTGAGGGGGCTGCCATCCGCTTTAACGGATTTGCCTGCGCTTTCCATAAATAATTGCTGCAAGTAAATGGGCAGTAATTTGAGGTGGTGCTCATAGGGCAGTACGGCTTGCGAGGTCATGCCCCAGGCGTTGCGATACCACAGGTCGAGCATGCCGAGGATCACTGGGATATTGCTTTCCAATGGCTGCTTTTCTACGTGCTGGTCAACCGCGTAGCCGCCTTTGAGTAGGGCGCGGAAGCTGTTCATTCCGGCGCATAGCGCTACCGTCAAGCCAAAGCCTGACCACACCGAAAAGCGTCCGCCGATCCACTCGGGTACGGCCAAAATATATTGCTCGCGAACGCCAAAGGCCATGGCGGCTTCGGGTTTTGAGCTCACTGCCATAAAGTGGTCGCTAACATCCTCAAGGCCGAGGCTAGCTTGTAGCCATGCGCGCGCGGCTTGAGCATTACAGCGTGTTTCCTGGGTGCCAAAGGATTTGGAGGCAACCACAAATAAGGTGGTTTCGGCGGGCACGGTCGCCAGTATTTCGGTCATTACGCTGGGGTCGATATTGGCGGCAAAATGCGGCCGCAAAGTGCCGAGTCCTTGGTTGGCTAGCGCGTCGCAAACAAGTCGTGGGCCAAAGTCCGAGCCGCCAATGCCAATATTGACGACATCAGTAAAGACTTTGCCGGTACTGCTGCGGTGCGCGCCGTTATGGATTTCTGCCGTTAAGTTTTCCATGGTTGCAAACATTGCAGCAATGGTTTGATCTTGCGGGCTTGTGCTTGCCTCGTCGCTTGCCCAGCGTCGCAGGCTTGGGTAGTTGGCGCTGCGGCCTTCGGTGTTATTCAGTTTTGCGCCCGCGCGCAGGGCGTTGAATTGCTGCGCAAGACCGCGCTGGCGCGCTAGTTCGCAGAGGTTGGTGATAATGCCCGTATCGATGTGATGTTTTGCGTAGTCGACAAAAAGTGGGCCGAGTTCGCCACTAAAGCGAGTTGCGCGGTTGGGTTCGAGACTGAAGCGAGATTTTAAAGGCGTGCATGCTGCTTTTTTTGCGAGTGAGTGCAAGGTGGCTTGTAAATCAAGGTCGCATAATAGGGCTGGTGCTTGGTTTACAGTGGGGCTCACGGCCACTCCTTAAATATCCGTTTAGGTGGGCGCCAGTCTTTCCATCCCAGCGATAAGTGTTGAAATTGTAACGATTTATCGCTGGCAATGTAATCTGTGGGGGCTTCCCTTTGGCGAGAAACTTCACATTTACGAGAAGCTTCCGTTTCGAGGTGAGGCTTAGCTGCGGCGAGATAGTGCGATTTCGGTGAGTTTTTCTAGGGCGCTGCGATAGGGGCTGGGCACCAGGCTCTCAAGCGCGGTGAGCGCCGCTTGGGTGTAGCGCTCGGCGGCGGCGTGGCAATAGTCTAGTGCGCCGCAGTGCTTGACTGCATCGACGATTGCGTCGAGCTGCTCCGCAGATTTATTGCTAATGGCGTTGTGCACTAATTTTTTGTGCTCGTCGCTGCCGTTTTCTAGCAGGTAAATTAGCGGCAAGGTTGGCTTGCCCTCGGCGAGGTCGTCGCCGACATTTTTGCCGGTTTCGGCAGGGTCGCCTTCATAATCTAGGATGTCGTCTATTAATTGAAAGGCGATGCCGAGATTGGTGCCGTACTGATGCAGGGCGTGCTGGTGTTCGGTGCTGCGGCTGAGGATGGCTGCGCCGCTGCAGGCTGCGCCAAATAATACCGCGGTTTTGCTGCGGATAACTTCAAAGTAGGTGGCTTCGCTGGTGTCGGGGTTGCCGGCGCGGGTCAGCTGCAGCACTTCACCTTCGGCCACAGTATTGGTGGTGTCTGACAGCAGGCCCATTAGTGGGAAGTTGCCGATGTTGACTAATATCTGGAATGCGCGGGAGTAAAGGAAGTCGCCGACCAGTACGCTCGGGGCGTTGCCCCAATTGGCGTTGGCGGTGGGGCGGCCGCGGCGCAGGGCGGAAATGTCGACAACGTCATCGTGGAGCAGGGTGGCGGTGTGGATGAATTCGATAACCGCGGCTAGCTGCAGATGTTTCTCTTCAATTTTGCCAATGGCGCCTGCACATAACAGGGTAAGTAGTGGGCGCAGGCGCTTGCCGCCAGCATCGACGATATAGTGGCCGATGTTTTCCACGAGGGGCACATTGGAATGCAGTTGTTCGATGATGAAATCGTTGACGGCGGCGAATTCGCTGTCCACGACCTGTCTAATCTGTTGCATGGTAGCGAAGAGTCGTCTGGCGGAGTCGGCTGGCATCGTATGAGTGCAGCTGCGAGCTGTCAAGGTCTACGCGTCACTTGTGGTTGCGGGTATTGTGTATTTTTCAAAAACTGCGTACAATTCGCGCCCCTGAAGCAAAACCGTACGGCCCCTTAATGGTTAAGTGGTGGTGACGGTGCCTGGACTTGTCCCGGTGAGTTGTGTCTAGCCTTATTTCGATACTGGTTTTGATGTGACCGCTCGGCCGAAACAAACTATTGCAAGCAGGCTCTTGGAGATATAAACATGTACGCAGTGATTGAAAGCGGTGGTAAGCAGCACCGTGTTATCGAGGGTGAAACCCTCAAGCTAGAAAAAATTGAAGTCGCCACTGGTGAAAGCCTGACCTTCGACAAAGTGTTGATGGTTAAGACCGGTGATGATCTTAAAATTGGCGCGCCTTATGTTGAGGGCGGTAAAGTGACTGCGGAAGTGATCGCGCAAGGTCGTCACGCCAAGGTGAAAATCGTTAAGTTTCGCCGTCGGAAGCACAGCATGAAGCAAGCTGGTCACCGTCAGTGGTTCACCGAAGTGAAAATCACTGGTATCAGTGCTTAAGGAATTTAGGAGAGACTCATGGCTCACAAGAAAGCTGGTGGTAGTACTCGTAACGGACGCGACTCGCAGAGTAAGCGTCTGGGCGTTAAACGTTTTGGTGGTCAGGTTGTAAGTGCAGGTAGCATTATTATTCGTCAGCGCGGAACTCGTTTCCACGCCGGTGAAAATGTTGGTTGTGGTACTGATCACACTCTGTTTGCTAAGGCAGATGGTGTAGTAAAGTTTGAGGTTAAAGGTCCCAAGAGCCGCAAGTATATTAGTATAGTTGCAGCGTAAACCTCGCGGTGATCTTGAAGGCCTCGTCTATTGACGGGGCTTTTTTGTTTCTGTAGACAGGTTTTTCGGTATATTCATTTTATTTGGTTGGCGCGGTAATGAAATTTGTAGATGAGGCAGTAATTCGAGTTGAAGCAGGCCGCGGTGGCAACGGCTGTCTCAGTTTTCGTCGAGAAAAATATATTCCCTGGGGTGGTCCCGATGGTGGCGATGGCGGCGACGGCGGCAGTGTTATTCTGCGCGCCAATGCGTCAATGAACACCTTGGTTGACTTCCGCTTCGTGAAATCCTATACCGCTCGTCCTGGCGAGGGTGGTCGTGGTGCCAACTGTCGTGGCCGCAGCGCTGAGGATTTGATCTTGGATGTGCCGGTGGGGACTACCATCGTCGATGAAGATACTCTGGAGGTGTTGGGCGATCTGGTCGCTGCCGGTGATGAGATTAAAGTCGTGCAGGGTGGTTTCCACGGTCTGGGTAATACTCGTTTTAAGTCGAGCACTAACCGCGCCCCGCGCCAGTTCACCCGGGGTAGCGATGGCGAGATTCGTAATCTGCGTCTAGAGCTAAAAGTGCTGGCGGATGTCGGCTTGCTGGGTATGCCTAATGCGGGTAAATCGACATTTATTCGCGCGGTGTCTTCGGCCAAGCCCAAGGTGGCGGACTATCCATTTACCACCTTGGTGCCCAATTTGGGCGTGGTGCGGGTGCAACAACACCAGAGTTTTGTTATTGCCGATATTCCGGGGCTTGTTGAGGGTGCGGCTGAAGGCGCTGGCTTGGGTATTCGCTTTCTTAAGCATTTAACCCGCACCCGCCTGTTGTTGCATTTGGTGGACATGGCGCCTTATGACGAGACCTTGCCGCAAGACGCGGTGGCAATTATTGCTAAAGAATTGGCTCGTTTTAGTCCGACCTTGGCAAATCGTGAGCGCTGGTTGGTATTAAATAAATTAGATTTGATTCCTGAGGAAGAGCGCGAGGCGCGCTGCCAGGAAGTGGTAGATGCGCTGGGCTGGGCTGGGCCGGTGTATAAGGTATCGGCCATAACTGGCGCGAACACTAAAGAGTTATGCCAAGATATTCTGCAATTTGTCGAGGCGCAGGCCGAGTTGCTGGCCACTGATACTGAGGCGGCTGAGCGCGAGCGCGATATTCAGGATGCAATGCAGTCTGAGGCGCGGGATCGTATTCAGGCATTGGCGGATAAGCGCCGCTCTGAGCGTCGCGCTGCTGGCGATACCGACGATTACGACGACGATGACGATGACGATCACGATGTTGAAGTGGTTTACCGGCCCTGAGGTGAAGAAGCTTGTCTGATAAGCGGCAAAGTTTACGCGCTTGTAAGCGCGTCGTGGTTAAGATTGGTTCGGCCCTGCTCACCAATGATGGTCGCGGCCTCTGTGTAGAGGGTTTGGATGCTTGGGTGGCGCAGATCGCCGCCCTGCGTGCTGACGGTCGAGAGGTAGTGTTGGTGTCCTCTGGCGCGGTGGCAGAGGGTATGACTCGCCTTGGCTGGAAAGAGCGGCCTGATGATCTTCATAAATTGCAGGCGGCTGCTGCGGTGGGGCAAATGGGTTTGGTTCAAGCCTATGAGCAGCGCTTTCGTACCCATAATCTGCAAACCGCGCAAATCCTTTTGGGTCACGACGATATCTCCGCTCGCGACCGCTATCTCAATGCCCGTGGCACACTGTTAACCCTGCTTGAGTTGGGTGTGGTGCCGGTTGTTAATGAAAACGATACCGTGGTTACCGACGAGATTCGCTTTGGCGATAACGATACTCTTGCCGCGCTAGTGGCCAATTTAATTGATGCCGACACCTTGGTGATCTTAACGGATCAGCGCGGCTTGTTTGCCGAAGATCCTCGCAAAAATCCCGCAGCTGAATTAATTTCGGTGGCCGAAGTGGCTGACGGCAAGCTCGATGTGATGGTTGGTGGTAGTGCTGGTGCGCTGGGGCGTGGCGGTATGCTGACCAAGTTGCGCGCGGCGCGCTTAGCTTCGCGCTCAGGTGCCAATACGGTTATTGTCGGTGGTCGCGAAGATTGCGTGTTGGATCGGGTGTTTGCCGGTGAAGATTTGGGTACCTTGCTGTTGTCTGGGCAGCGGCCTATTGCTGCGCGTAAAAAGTGGTTGGCCGGGCAACTGCAGTTGCGTGGCAAGCTTCAGCTCGATGACGGCGCTGTGCGTGTGTTGCGTCAGCAGGGGCGTAGCTTGCTACCCGTGGGGGTGGTGGCGGTAAGTGGCCAGTTTGCTCGTGGCGACCTTGTTATGTGTGTTGGTGCTGATGGCAGTGAGGTGGCGCGGGGTTTGGTTAACTATAGTGCCGAAGACGCGCGCAAGGTGCTGGGTTTGTCTAGTGCGCGGATTGCTGAGGCGCTGGGTTATATCGCTGAGCCTGAATTGATACATCGCGATAATTTATTGATTAGTTAAAATGCCGCAAGATGCTTGATGGGGGCGCTAAAATAAAAGGGCGGGTGACTGGCGTAGAGGGTGCTCGTTTGGCTCAGGTCGTTGAGGCTTAAATCGCAGCCAATAAAAAACCCGCACTTGGCGGGTTTTTTATTGGCAAAATAAAAAGCGAATTAAGCGGTTGCGCTCATTGCTTTGATTTTGCTGTTCAAGCGGCTCTTGTGGCGAGCAGCTTTGTTCTTGTGCAGAATGCCTTTGTCCGCCATGCGGTCAATAACAGAAACTGCAGATACGTAAGCAGTCTTGGCGGCATCTTGATCGCCAGAAGCGATTGCGGCCAACACTTTCTTCAAGTACGTGCGTACCATTGAGCGCAGGCTGGCGTTATGCGTACGACTTTTTTCCGCCTGACGTGCGCGTTTTTTAGCTTGTGGAGAATTCGCCACCCTTATAACTCCTTGAAACCTAGTACCGAAAATTTAGGCCGGGAATTATTCCTGTTTGGCGCCCGCTTGTCAATACTGTGTAAGGCGAAAGTGTGATTATTTCGCGGCGATGGTGTCTAGAGAAAGCGCTGTGCGGCAATCATGCTCCAGCAACTGATGCACAGCAGCAGGCTTAGCATTACCGCGGCCGAGCCAATGTCTTTGGCTTGGCCGGAAAGTGGGTGGTGGTCGGTGCTAATGCGGTCGACAACTGCCTCGATGGCGGAGTTGATTAGCTCCACAATAATAACAATGACGACCGTGGCAATTAATACCGAGCGTTCTACCGCATTGGTGCCTAGCCAGAGCGCAGCGGGAAGCATTATCAGCGCTAATGTGCTCTCCTGCCGAAAGGCTTCTTCGTAGCGCCATGCGGCACGCAGGCCTTTAAGAGAATACTTGGATGCGTCTAGTATGCGGGCGGGGCCGGTGCGGCCAGGTTTGTTCATCATGGCGATTTGTGGATCTCTGTCTGGGCTGAATGGCAATCAGCGCGGCTAATCAGTGTACAATGCGGCACTCTAATCGGGCTTGAATTAGCCTGAAAATTTTGCGAGGCCATGGTTCGATCGCGGGGCCTTGCTGTAATGCGTATTGTAATAATAGTGTAATGCCCGACCATGACAATTGAGAGACAGTTAATTTACCCTCGGCACTGGCCTGCGTGGTTGGCTATTGCTTTGCTATGGCTGCTGGCCCATTTGCCGCGGCGACTGAGCTACGCGCTGGGCGCGGGGGTTGGCAATGTGTTTTATCACTTCGCCAAGGATCGTCGTCATATTTGTGAAACCAACTTTCGTCTGTGCTTTCCAGAATTAAACGACGCGGAGCGCGATGCCTTAACTCGCAAAACCATGCGCAATCAGGGCGTTGGTCTTATGGAGACCTTGCGCGTTTGGTTTTTGGCCCCAGACAAACTCGATGTTGGCTTTGAGCTAGTGGGCAGTGAGCATCTAGAGGTCGGCGACGATGGTAAAGGTATCATTGTGCTGGGTACCCACTTCACTTCGCTGGATGTGTGCGGCACCTTAATTGGTTTTCGCTATCCGGCAGACTCGTTTTATCGCAAGCACAAAAATCCGGTTTTTGAATATATTCTCAGTCGCTCGCGGGGACGCTACGGCGAACCGATTCATCGCCGCGACATCAAACGTGCTCTGCGTCGCTTGCGCGAGGGGCGGAGGCTCTATTATTTGCCCGACCAAGATTATGGCCGCAAGTCGGCGGAGTTTGTGCCTTTCTTTGGGGTGCTAGCCGCGACGACAATCGGCACCAGTACCTTGGCAAAAGGCGGGCGCGCGCGGGTAGTGTTTGCCCAGCAGCAGCGCCTGCCCCATGGCGAAGGCTATCGGGTGGAAATAATTCCTATGGATAATTTTCCCAGCGGTGATCCCGCCGCTGACGCTAGGGCGATCAATGCCCTACTTGAAGATAATATTCGCATGGTGCCAGATCAGTATATGTGGGTGCATCGCCGCTTTAAAACTCGCCCAGAGGGCGAGGCCAGGGTGTATTGATGGCGGTTTTGCAGCTGTGGATTATTACCGACGGTCGGCTTGGGCACCTCAATCAGCTCAGGGGTTTGGTGGCGCGCCTGCAAGCAAAGGTCGAGTGCAATGTGGCTTGGCTCAATATTGCCGAGCAAAGTTTTGCCTATACCGGCCGCAATGGTTTAAAAGCACAATTTGCCTGTGAGCAGTTACCTCACTGGATTATTGGCGCAGGCAGTCGCAGCCATATGCCGCTGTTGTGGACTAAGTGCCTCACGGGTGGGCGGGCGCTGGTGTTGATGCGCCCTAGTTTGCCGTTATTTTTGTTTGATGCGGTGTGTATGCCTCACCACGACTCGCCGCCAGTTCGGCCCAATGTACTTGCCACCCAAGGGGTGATAAATCATATAGTGCCGGTTGGCGCTGGCCGCGATGCGGGCCGAGGTTTGATTTTGCTGGGTGGATTAAACAAACACTTTAGCTGGGATGACGACGCGGTATTGCGGCAAGTGCAGGCCGTCGCTCAGGCGTCGGTTGATGTGGCTTGGTTGGTGTCTGATTCGCCGCGAACCCCCGCCAGTTTGCTCAACCGTATTGCCGCTTTAGGCCTGCCTAATGTGCAGACCATTGCTTACCAGCAAGCTGGAGCGGGTTGGTTACAAGCTAATTTGACGGCAGTGGGGCAGGCGTGGGTGAGCTGCGACAGCGTGTCGATGGTTTATGAAAGCATTAGTTCTGGCGCACGCACCGGTTTGTTGGCACTGGCGCCGTTGCGCGAATCGCGGGTGACCAAGAGCATGGCTAATGTACTTGCCGAAGGCTTGGCAACGGGCTTTGCCGCGGCAAATTTAAGTCAGCCTTTGCCCGAAGCGGCCTACCCCCTGTGGGAAGCAGATCGCGCTGCGGATTGGTTATTGAAATTGAATGGGAGCGTCTGAGCGCATGGCCGATAAAAGTCTGCCCTTAAAAATTGTGCAAGTTTTGCCGGCGCTAAACTCCGGTGGAGTAGAGCGCGGCACCGTGGAGTTGGCCAGAGAGCTGGTGCGCGGCGGTCATAAGTCGGTGGTGATATCCGCTGGTGGGCGAATGGTTGAAGGGCTGGTTGCCGAGGGTAGCGAGCACATTGAGATGCCCGTGCATCGCAAGTCGCTCATGTCGTTATTGCAGGTGCGGCCAATGCGCCGTCTGTTAACTGAGCTGCAAGCAGACATTGTTCATGTGCGCTCGCGGGCGCCGGCGTGGATTGTGTGGCTGGCGTGGCGGGGTATGGACTCAGCAGCTCGGCCCAAATTAGTAAGCACCTTTCACGGCATGTACTCGGTTAATTTTTACAGCGCGGTAATGGCGCGCGCCGAGCATATGATTGCCATTTCTAACTGCGTTAAAAACTACATGCAGAGCAATTACGGCGTTGCGGACCAAAAAATCACCTTGATTCCGCGAGGTCTCGACCCCGCCGCGTTTAATCGCGAGGCGTGCACACCGCAATGGCGGGATGCGTTGTTTGCGGAATATCCCGAGCTTAAGGGCAAGCATTTGATTTTAATGCCCGGCCGCTTAACCCGCTGGAAGGGTCAAGAAGCCTTTTTGGATATGATGGCGCGATTAGTGCGCTTGCGCCAAGATTGTCACGGCGTGGTGGTGGGCGATGCCGAGCCAGGTAAACAGCATTACTATGACGAGCTCATTGCCCAGCGCGATGCGTTAGGCTTGGCGGATAAAGTGACCTTTGTAGGGCATCGCAGCGATATAGCTGCGTTTTATGCGCTGGCGGCGGTAACCTGCCATATGTCCAACAAAGAAGAGCCCTTTGGGCGCACCGTGCCGGAGTCTTTGGCTACTGGCACGCCGGTGGTTGCCTATGATCGCGGCGGTGCCAGCGAATCCTTAAATGCCGGCTTTCCTCAGGGGCTGGTGCCCGCCGACGATGTGGTAGCGTTTGCGGTGCGGGTCGACGATTTGATTGACGCCGATGCCGAGATAAAGCTCCCAGAAAATTATTATTTGAGTAGCCAGTTGGCCAGTACTCTTGGTGTTTATCGGCGCTTAATAGCGCAGCGTTAAGACGAGGTTTAATAATGAAAGTGCTTCACGTGGATTACGAGCGCCTGCGCAGTTACGGTGCCAATCGCATTAGCTGGGCCGAGAAAATGAAATACGGTTTAATCCGTAATAATCATTATGTGCGCAGTTTTTCCGACCGGGATGTGGCGGCGTTTGAGGCGCCGTTTGGGATTCGTGAGTTGGGCAAAAAGGCCGCCAATAAGCGTTTTCTTGAGGTCGTTGAGCATAATGACCCCGACCTTATTATCATTGGCCACAGCGACATTATTACCGTGGAAAGCCTTAAGTTGGTTCGCCAGCGTCGCCCCGAATGCGTGTTGATTCACTGCAACTGCGACCCTTTGTTTGTGCCCAGTAATAGCAAGCGGATCGCGGCATATGCGGGGGTGGTTGATGCGGTGTTTGTGACCACTGGCTTGCGGGATTTGCGCCGCTATGCGGGTTTGGGCGCGCGGCTCTATTATATTCCCAACCCCGTAGAGCCAACCGTAGAGGTTTTGGATAACTCTTTAAAAACTGACTTGCCCATCGACCTGTTGTTTTGCAGTAATGCCACTAAATTCACCAAGCGCTTAGAAATGGTTAAAGCGATTAAAGACGCGGTTGACGGTGAAATGAATTTTAAAACCTACGGCAGTTTTGGCGAGGCGCCGGTCTGGGGGCGGGATTACGATGTGGCCCTGTCGAGAACGAAAATGGCCCTCAATCTAAACCGTCAGGAGGGCGATCACTGGTATACCTCCGACCGCATGTCTCAGCTTGGCGGTAACGGTGTATTGCAGTTTGCGCACAGCAGCGGCTGTTTTGACGACTATGTGCCACCGGAAACCTTGGTGTATTTCGACGACCAAGAAGATTTAATTCGCAAAATTCGTGAGTTTCATCACGACGACGCCAAGCGCCAAGACTGGGCGGCGCGGGCGCGGGCGTTTTTTCAAGAAGAATTAAATTCAAGCTTATATTCGCGCTACATTATTGAGGCGACCATGGTTCAGCCCTTTAGTCACGACTATGTTTGGGCGCGTAATATTAATCCTGATGGCAGTGATAAGGCATGATCGCACTTAAGGACCGCAAGCCATTTGCGGCGGGCGGCAATCGCTGGTGCTATGTTGACCCCGCTGATTCTGCGCGGTGTATAAAAGTGCGGCGTCCCGACTTTAGTATTGAGGAACGGCGGCGTAGCAAGGGTTTTCCAAAAAATTTAAAACCCTTGTCGAGCTTCGATGACAACCTTGATGAATTCAAGGTGATGGCGAGCCTGCAGCGTCACTACGACGATAATGTTTTTGCCCACATCAGCCGCTGCTATGGCTATGTCGACACCGATATGGGCGCGGGGCTGTGCTCTGAGCTGATTCGTGACAGTGGCGGTGACGTCTCGCTGTCGCTAAAACAGTATCTCTGGGAAAATGACTACGACGCGGATTGCCGCCGTGCGGTGAATGCCCTGTGTGAGCACTGGGTTCAGTATCGGGTGCCCTCGCGGGATTTGATTTTGCACAATGTGGTGGTGCAGCGTGAATTAAGCAATGCTGGCACATTAACGATAAAGCGCCTCGTGGTGATTGACGGGGTTGGCAGCGCCGGCGTTGTGCCAGGGCATTTAATGCCCGAATTTATGCAGCTGAAAAAGGCGCAGCGTAAGGTAGCCAATATCCATCAGCGCATAGACGACCTGCTGAATGATAAAGCCCAGGGCAAAGGCCCAGGTATGCACGGCTTCTTATTCCACAGTGGCCAAGAATAATGGCTTTGGCTCAGTTAGTCTTGGGCTGCTCGGCAACATAATCCAGTAATTTTTGGGCTATTTGCGGCCACTGCAATTCAGTTTGCGCGCGCTGCTGGGCGTTGTGGCCGATAGTGTTCAGGGCCTGCTTGTCGCTAAGCATTTTTTTAACGTTCAGGTAGATATCATCCGCACTGTCGCCATCGCACAGTAAGCCGGTATGGCCGTCGATCACGGCGTCACCTGCACCGCCTGCGCGTCCGGCAAGGCTAGGCAGGCCGAGCATGGCGGCTTCTATATAAACAATCCCAAAGCCTTCAACTGAATCGCCAACGGCGCGGCAAGGCATGACAAAAATGTCGGCTTTTTGTAGTAGCGCGGAGCGCTCGCCGTCGCTCACTCGGCCGCAGAATTTAACGCTGGCGACAAGGCCCAGTTCTTTGACGCGGGCGACAAGACTATCTTGCAATGGCCCGCTACCTGCGATCAGATACAGAGCCTTGGGGTGCTCGGCGACAAGCTTGGGCATGATCTCAATAATCTTATCTTGGCCTTTGCGGGCTTCCATCCGACCCACGGTGATTAAAATCGGCGAGTGCTCGCCAAGCCATGCGTTGGCTTTTGCCTGTTCGGCCTCGGTAGCGTGAGTCGGCGGGTTTACCCCTGGGTGAAGTATGCGTAGCCGCGAAATATCTGGCGCGTAGGGCGTTACTCGCTGCGCGGTAAACTCGGAGTTAGCCAGAATTAAATCGGCTCGGGATAAGGTGTTGGCAATGCGCTGGTGCTTTTTTGCTTGGAGCTGGGCGGGAAACTCCATGCCATGGGCAATACATATACAGCTAGCGAGGTTTGTTTTGTCGGTTTTCAGCAGCTCTAGGCTTTTCCAACTGTCGCAAATCAAGATGGCACGGTCGGCCTTTTTGAGCAGAGATAAAACCTTGTTGGCCTTGCGATAGCGGCGCAGTATCTTAGGGCCACTTAGCCGCGCGACGGGGAACGGCAGTGAATTGTCGAAAGCGTCTTGGCCGTCTACCGTGGGCGCATCGCAGATAACCTGCACCGAATTGCCAAGCAAGTGCAGCGCTACCGCCAGCTCATGCATGTAATTTTGAATGCCACCAGCGGCGGGGGGGTAGTTTTGCGTGCTAATAATAATGTTGTGACCTGGCATCGCGCTGTAATCCGGTTGGGGTGCTGGTGTATGCGGTCAAGCCAGTGCATGTCGTTTGGTGGGCTTGCTGCGTCCTATTCTATTTTAAATGTTACAATAGCCGCCGAATTGGGGCCGGTATGGCGGCCAATTAAGCGCTGGGTGAATATAAACGGCAGCTTGAAATCATACAAGGTATGGCGTCCTTCGGTTTTTACTTGAGGGCGGGATTAGCCAATCGTCGGCGCAGCGTTATTGAATTGTGTTCGGCTTGGAATGTTTGACGGGTGAATATTGAGGGTTTCATGCCAAAAAAATGCATATGCTGGGTGATTAGCCTTAATCCCGCGTCGGAAAATGCTCAAAAGCTGATGGCTGACCTGAATGGGCAGGGGATCGATGCTGAGATATTTCCTGCAATCGACGGCAGGGTAGGCACACCTATTCTAGAGAGCGGCGAGCAAATACTTGGCAATTTGGCCATGGTGCGCCACGGCAAACATTTAACCGCCAGTGAGTTGGGCTGTTATCTGTCGCATTTGCGGGCGGTAAAAGCAGCCTATCGCGATGGCCACGAGTATGTCTGCGTTATTGAAGACGATGTTGTTATTGAAAACCTCTTTGGCGATGTGTATCGCGCGGTACTCGATAAAGACCTCGATATGGTGCGCTTAATGTCGCTGCGCATCCGCAAAAGAACGATTATTGAGCCCCTGGTTGGCGAGCATAATTTGGTTCGCCCCGAGCGTGGCGGCTTGGGAACCCAAGCCTATGTGTTGAACCGAGTTGGCATGAAGAAATTTATCGATTATGCCCAAAACATATACGAGCCCGTCGACAAAGTATTCGACCACTTTTTCCTGTTTGATTTAAATGTATTTGCTGTTGAGCCCCATGTCGCCTACGAATTGGTTCACGAAACCAGTGTCGTTAAGTTGGCAAAGACCGTGGTCGATAAGCCCTTGCTGTGGCATCGATTGGTGTTTCACCCAGCAAAACTGTGGTTTAGCTTGCGCCGGCACTTTTATCGTTTCCGTCATTGGCGCGACTTTAGCCAGTCGGCAATGCCAGAGCATAAGGTAGGTAGAACTGAGCGTGCGCGCTGATGTTGCTGTTAGTGCGGCGTGCTAGTTTAAATTGTTCTCTGGGCGCGGATAGCGCGTGGGTTTTCTAATATGAAATGTTTAGTTACCGGCGGCGCCGGCTTTATTGGCAGCGCTGTGGTTCGGCATATATTGGCCGACACCGATGTGTCTGTGGTGAATGTCGATGCGCTTACCTACGCAGGCAATCTTGAATCCATTCCCGCGGAGCTTCAGGGCGAACGCTATGCCTTTGCTCACGTCGATATTTGCGACTCGGCGGCAATGAACGCGGTCTTTGCTGAACACCAGCCCGACTTAGTGATGCACCTTGCGGCCGAAAGTCATGTTGACCGCTCCATCGACGGCCCAGGCGCCTTTATCC
>NZ_JBFRYA010000024.1:0-24566 GCF_040892635.1 Zhongshania guokunii
AAAAAGGTCGGTGAAGAGAATCAATCACTGGCATGATCGCCGCGTAGGGCTGCAGAATAAGGTCTGTCCTTAGAACGAGAAAGTAAGCTTAATGGCGTGAGGTGTACTAATCCTAAGTAGTCGCCCGTTAAAAACTAGATTCACACTAAAATAGCAGTCTATTTCATTGTTTTTTGGTGTTCAAAATTGCAAGATTTCTGCATAATTAGCACAGATACCTTGCAATTTGAGCGTCGAACTTATGAAGCCAAAGACACAAGAAATAGCCCCTACCGATGACCTGTTCCGCTCCCGCCTCGATCAAATGATCAATATGCGCCATGAATTGGTGGTGCTTACTCAGCGCATTGATTGGCATTATCTGGACAGCCAGCTCGACCCTTTCTATGCCAACGCAGGCCGACCAGCCATCCCGAACCGATTAATGGTCGGCCTGCAATTACTCAAACAGATGTATGCCTTATCGGATGAAGCGGTCTGTGACCGCTGGGTCGAGAATCCCTATTTCCAGTATTTGTGTGGCGAAACGTATTTTCAGCACATTTTCCCCATTCAACGCTCGTCCATGACCCACTGGCGCCACCGGGTAGGCGAGGACTTCTGTGCAAGCTTGATCAAAGAAAGTCTGAGAGTCGCCCATCAAAGCAAAGCTATTCACACTCGCCATCTCAAACGCGTGGTGGTGGATACCACGGTTCAGCCAAAGGCGGTTACCTTCCCCACTGATGTAAAGCTGCGCTATCGGGCCATTATTGCGTTGGGTCAGCTGGCCAAAGAACATGACGTTCCCCTGCGTCAGAGCTATGTTCGCGTCACCAAGCAGGCCTTGATGATGTCGGGACGTTACCGTCACGCCAAACAACTCAAGCGTGCCCGCCGTGCAGAGAAGTTCATTCAAATACGTCTTGGCCGAATCATTCGCGATATTCAGCGGCGCTTACGGGATCAAGAAGAACTCGCGCCGTTGTTTGCTGATGCACTGCGTAAAGCCAACATTGCCTTGCGCCAAGAGCGCAATAGCAAGGTCAAGCTCTACAGTTGGCATGCGCCCGAAGTGGAATGTATTGGCAAAGGCAAAGCTGACAAACCCTACGAATTTGGCTGCAAGACCTCGATTACGACACACGTGAATCCTGCGCCAGCGGGGCACTTCATCTTACACGCAAGTGCCTTGCATGGTCGGCCATACGATGGCCATACCCTGAATGACGTGCTGACCAACACAGAGGACTGGACGGGCGTCAGTGTCGAGCGGGCCTATGTGGATCGGGGCTATCGTGGTCACGATTACCCGCATAAGCATAAGGTATTTCGTTCTGGGCAAAAGCGTGGGGTGCACGGCACAATCAAGAAAGAGCTTAGGCGACGTACCATTGTAGAACCCGTGATTGGCCATCTTAAGAGTGATGGTCACTTGGGGCGTAATTATCTGCAGGTGTTGATTTGCACTTAAAACTGACCCAGGATTTGCATCTAAAATTGACCCACCCTTTGATGCCAATTATGGCGTAGTTTTTTGTTTTTCGCCGGTCTTAATTTCCTCTTGCTGTGTTGTTGAGTGTTTCAGTCTGTAGCTGTCATTGCCGGTCTCCAAGATATGGCAGTGATGCGTTAATCGATCCAGCAATGCTGTCGTCATTTTTTCATCGCCAAATACCGCTGACCACTCAGCGAAGCTAAGGTTGGTGGTAATGATGATGCTAGTGCGCTCGTATAGCTTGCTAATCAAGTGGAACAATAAGGCACCACCCGCTTGGCTAAAGGGTAAGTAGCCCAACTCATCCAAGATGACGAGGTCGGTGTGTATGAGTCTGTTGGCAAGACGCCCCTGCTGACCTAGATGCTTCTCATGCTCCAGTGCATTAACCAGTTCAATCGTGGATAGGAAGCGTACTCGTTGGCGGTGATGCTGGATGGCTTGCACGCCAATCGCAGTAGCCAAGTGCGTTTTGCCGGTGCCAGGGCCGCCGACTAAGACAACGTTTTGTGCATCCGCCATGAACTGGCCGCGGTGTAATGATTTAACCAGCGCTTCATCCACCATACTTTGTACGAAGTCGAAATGAGTCAGGTCTCGATAAGCTGGGAATCTGGCAATCTTCATTTGGTAATTGATCGAACGCACATCGCGCTCGGAGGACTCAGCCTTGAGTAACATATCGAGTATTGGCAATGCATTCTGGTACGCAGGAGAAGACTGCGTCGCCAATGTAGATACGGCATCAGCCATGCCGTGCAGCTTCAGGGATTTCAGTGTTGAGATCATTGCCTCAGTGTTCATGACGTGTTCTCCGGAGATTGTCGTATCTGGCCGTATTGGCCAGCGGTTCATTGACGAGCTTTAGTGCCGGTGGTGGTATCAGATCGCGAGGGCGCTGCGGCTGCTCAAGCCGGCTAAGACAATTCAACACATGTTCTTTGGACGGTTCCCCAAGCTCTAGGGCTTTATTGATGGCCTGTTCGACAAGCGCCTCGTCGTGGAGTAGCACGAGCGCCAATATGTCAGCCATCTCTCTATCGCCACCAGGGTGCTTTAGGAGCTTGGTTTGCAGTACGCGGAAGCTGTCCGGCAGCGAGGCAAATGGCGCGCCATTGCGCAGCGCACCGGGCTTGCGCTGTACAACACTGAGATAGTGGCGCCAATCGTAGATGGTTCGTCCTGGCGTGCTTTTCTCCCGATTAAAGACGCGGACGTGCTCTGCAACGACATGTGCCTCCGCCACAATGACCAAGCGTGCCGGATAAACCCGCAGGCTAATCGTCCGATTGGCGAAGCTGGCAGGAACGCTGTAGCGATTGTGTTCGAAGGTGATAAGGCAGGTCGAGGAGACTCGCTTGCTATGCTCGACAAAGCCGTCGAAGGCGACTGGCACCGGCATCATCTCACCCAGTTCATCGTCTAAACACTCGGCAAGTGACCGCACTTTGATCCCTGGATGCGCCGTTTCCTGCCACAAGGTCTGACAGCGCTGCTCCAGCCAGTGATTCAGCTCTTGCAGTGACGCAAAGTTCGGCACGTCATACCAAAGGCCATGGCGGGCATCGAGTACGGCTTTCTCAATTTGGCCTTTCTCCCAGCCCGAGGCTGGATTGCAGAATTCTGGTTCAAAAAGGTAGTGACTCACCATGGCGTAGAATCGCTTGTTAATTTGGCGCTCTTTGCCTCGGCCAATCTTATCGACGGCGGTCTTCATGTTGTCGTATATGCCGCGCAGAGGAATGCCACCAAACGTCCGGAAGGCATGGTAGTGTGCATCGAATAGCATCTCGTGGGATTGAGTGAGATAAGCCCGCATGAAGAAGGCGCGACTGTAACAAAGCTTAAAATGCGCTACCTGCAGCTTGGTGCTGACGCCATTAACCCTGACCCAGTCTTCACTCCAATCAAACTGGAAGGCCTCGCCTGGAGCAAACTGCAGTGGCACATAGACATTCCTCGCAGAGAGCCGCTTAGACTCGTCTTGGGTTCGCCGCCATTGGCGGGCGAAGGCCGCGACCCGATCGTACGAGCCGGTATAGCCAATGGAAACCAGATCGCGATAAAGCTGCTTTACCGTGCGGCGCTGTTTCCGGTGCCGGCGGGATTCTCGGAACAGCCAATTGGTTAGCGTTTCCCCGTAATCATCAAGATTGCTTGGGCTTTTACGCGCTGGGTAGGCTGGCTCAACCACTTGGCCAGCGAGGTATTTACGAACAGTGTTACGGGATAGGCCTGTGCGTCTGGCAATCTCCCTGATTGGCATGCCCTCGCGGAAATGCCAGCGTCTAATCACACTTAATAATGCCACGTCTATCACTCCTCAAACCCCCGCAGTCATCCTGCGGGCAAGTGTTACACGTGGGTCAAAATTCGATGCAAATATGGGGGCTTAATGGGTCAGTATTGGATGCAAATCAACATCTGCAGGGAATACTCGGCGACAAACAGAATGTATTGCTCAGCGCCGCGGGTCACAACTTCCGTTTGCTGTTGAAGTGGTTCAGAAAGCTTTTTTTGGCCCTGAATTTATTGACGTTTATCTGCTCAAGGCTACGCAATAGTGCGGGCTGGGCGCGAAATGAAATCACTGTGCTGAACCACAGTGCGCACCCCATGATATTCTCAATGAGTATCATGGGGTGATGTCACTTTGATGGGCTTTTTAACGGGCGACTAAGTAGTTTGATTTTGATATGAGGCAATACGCCGGTCATCCTAATTGTCGCCGAACACAAGGCAATGGCTTCGTGGCCAAACGGCATCCGCTCGAACAGGTAGAGGGATCGTTTGTCCCACTCCGTAGGAATTGTTGCTTGCTCAATGAACATATGTGCTCCATGAATCGATCCTAGCAGAAGCCCACCCGCTTCGCAGTCAACCTCCCGTCGTTGAACATGCCGATTAAATATTTCAAGAGTCGAATTCGAAAAATGCAGTAGTGTCTTCCTATCGTCATTGGCCCAGGAGCTCATGAACCGCATACCGGACATTCCTGATCCCGTAGCGGATCGCAATCGGGTGTGACTAGTTGCTGAGAGCAGTCGATCAGCCTGGTTCTCAACGCGGGGGAATAGACGCCGTTGACCCAGTCAAGGACCATCTCAGCGCCCAAGCTGGCAGCATGGACAGACACTGAGGCTGGAAATGGCACGTATAAGCCCTCGCAGCCATGCCCTGCCACGATGGAAGGGATAGATTCAACGCTCGAGCGGAGCACACCTCTTCTGTTGCTATGCAAAAGACATCAGAAGCAGGCCCCGGACGCGTTCTTTCTCAGGAGCGCACGGACCGCAGTTCCTGGCCCCTCGATCCAGACTGAGAGCATAAGAGCTGGAATCGGATAGTGGCTGCACAGCCAATGCCCGAGTGACTCTTCCCCGGTCGCTTCTATGAGTAAGTCCAGCTTTCCGAGCTGGGCCTGCCTGACATCTACGGGGAGCGCACGAATCTCGGTTGGAGCGGACCGCTTAAGCTCCTTTGCCATGGCCTCTGCCTTGTTCGACAGCAAGTCCGGAAACCCCAGGCGATGACGCCCAATGTTCTGGGGAAGAAGGTAATCGAAATCGCCCAGCGTGAGTTTCCCACCGCATGTCCCCGCCCCAGCCTTGACCAGCATGCACGACAGGTATCCAACTATCGTGCCACATCCCACGATGGCTAGGCTTTTACCGGCAAGCGTCTTTAACTTTGGTATATTTCGCTGGGCAAGATATCGATCATCGATTCTGATTACCGAGACAGGCATCGCCTTTAGCCCTAAGGTCAAATCTCTGCGACCTTCGAGTTTGCCCTTTTGGACTGGCCATTGGCGATCATAGAGAATGGCAAAGCCGTACGTTATCAATGGAGATTCGATAATGATCAAAACACCGTTGACCTTCTTTCTTTCTCCTTCCTTGATGCGCTCATGAATCTTGCGCCGGCACCGAGGGTCAAGTGTGCTTTGCCACGCCAAAATATCGCCAACCGTTTCAGGAGGCCAATGGCCAGTCAGCGGGCGAGGTTGCGCGCTAGTCTTGACTCGGTAGGTCAGAACCGTTTGATCGGTGAATTGGCAACCGATCGACTTTAGTTTGTTAGTTGTTCGAGCTTCGTTGTCGGTTATGACCACAAAGGCATTGGTTGAGTATGTGGACTGGAAAGAAGTTAAGACTGCACTGAATATATTGAAGCTGACGATCCCTTTTAAGTCAAAACAACAAAAGTGGCCTAAATTTACCTGTTAGCAACATGTGAGCCCCCAATTACACCAGTTTTGATGTCTTCAAAGAGTTGATCATGATGTCCATACCTTCATGAGGATCGGCACCAATAACCGCACAGTATTCAATAAACTCTGACAGCTCAATCTTTCTGCGATCTTGCTCCATCTTCCCCAGAACAGAATGATGGCGCCCCATCAACTCCGAAGCCGCACGTAACGATAGCCCACTCTCCTCTCGCTGCTGCCTCAACCAGATGCGCAGGTTTTCGTAGTGAACTGTATAGGGAGATGGTTTCATTGTCTCGATGATAGAGACAATGTAGAATGTCGCGAAATTCGAGACACAATGACGACATACTGCTTCATGAAAGATATACATATTAAGCCTGCACTTCGTCATGTTTTACAAAACATGTCTGACACGCCGTTCACTGTTGCGCAGCTGACTCAAAAATACCTCAAACACCCAGAAAGCCAGCACACCGCTAAAAAGTCCGCGAGGCAATATGTTTATCGCAAAATGCTTCGTTTAATAGAGCATGGCCAGATGATAAAACTGCCTGATAACAATAGGTGGCCACGTTATGAGTTAACATCAATATTTATAAGCACCGTTGTAGACCACCCTGCGAACACAGAAAAATTTAAAATGGCGGAAGTCATACGGCATCCAAGCTCGGCTTTACACCCACATGAATTCATACTAAGGGAGAAGCTCAGCCAGTACAGATCCGATATGCTTTGCGCCCTTGGTGAATCTGAAGAATACAGTGCGCTTTGCAATGACTATCCTGATCTGCGTGAAAGCGCACAAGACTTGTATAACGAGGCTCGTGAGCGCGGCGCCACGTTGCTAGGCAAGATAAAAGCACTTGAAAACATGCTCACGCACCATGCAGGGTAATGCTATGCAGCTCAGACAATGGCAACAAGAAGCGGTCACAGCTGCGTTAACGCAATATGAAACAGATCATCCACACTTTCTTTGCCTAGCAACCCCTGGCGCCGGCAAGACATTCATGGCGTCGCAAATCGCGAAAGAATTAATGGCCGCAGGAAAAATCGATTTTGTTTTTGTTTTTTCACCCTCCGTGAATATCGCTGCATCATTCCAAGTGTCACTTGAATCCAGGTTAGATTGTAGATTAGATGGATTGCTTGGATCGAAAGGGAAATCCCTGATCTACCAGTCGATGGCTAACCAAAACTCAGCGTTTTGGCTACTCCTGTCCCAATTCAAAACATTGGCTATTTTTGATGAAATACATCACTGCGCTGGCGATAACCTAGGTAACACCAATGTCTGGGGTCAAAAAATCATTCAACATATACAAGGCATAGCGGATTATACGCTCGCGTTAACTGGGACACCGTGGCGCTCCGACAAAATACCCATCGCGCTATCAAGTTATTGCGTAAATGGCATTATACAGTGTGGTTACAGCTACGGATTAGAGCGAGCAATTCAGGATGGCGTATGCAGGACACCTAAGATCATTGCCGTAGACAATGAAGACATTACAATACTATCTGGTGACGAGAGCGAGCGCTATAGTTCATTTTCGGAACTGCTAAAACAATCAAAATGCACGTATCAGCAGCTGCTGGACAGCGATGATTTGATTGCTTACATGGTAAAAGTAACTGCAAAAAAGCTTAAGCAGGTGAGGAGAAAACAATCCAACGCCGGTGCTTTAGTTGTGGCGGCTACTGTTGATCACGCTATTAAAATAGCAGAAATTATTAAGCGTGAAATTGGTGACTCCGCCCGTGTGGTAACCTATTTACACGAGGATGCACAAGAAACCATTCGAGATTTTCGAGAGGCTAATGATAAGTGAGTAGTCTCAGTCGGCATGATTAGCGAAGGTACCGACATACCGCGATTAAAAGTGTGCTGTCACCTTACTCGGGTTAAAACAGAGTTGTATTTCAGGCAAATTTTAGGCCGTATATTGCGCTCTACGGGTATTGAAAATGACGAAGGCTTTCTGTTCATGCCCGCCGAACCAAATCTAGTCGAATACGCCGAACGAATTGTTGAACATATACCCCACGCGAACACCGTTACAATTGAACAAATGACCGGAAATATCACCACAAGCGATAACTCAACGCAAGTGCCGACGCTACCTGAGATTGCGAACGACCCTAAGCCAATTGTAAACGTCAATTTTTCGACCGAGCTATTTTCAGATGATAATGGGGTTGATCTTTCAGTATTAACTACACCAACACTTGCTGAAACTTACGATACGTCAATTGGCCTATTTGGACGATTTAGGCAGGAAATAATAAATATTGCGATACAAGATATTGCTTTTAATCGTTAAGAAAGTGGACACAAATAAAAAGCTACGGAACGCAAACTTAAAGAGAAGAAGCTTAAGTATCAGGATTGAATCCTTATCGGTGATTTGCAATCTTAGCTCATAAAAGCGTTCCGGATATGCCGATGTATGCTCTATTAACGAGGAATAATGTCAAATGACGTATTGAGGAAGTATGAAAATTCGGGTTCTGAGCGATTAACCTCTAAAGTTTAGTCTGCTAACTATTCGCGAGCACAGCGCAGATATCGTGGTCTTGGCAGGTGACACCCATCTAAAAACCCGCGGAGTACGGTGGGTACGAGACACATTCAAAGATCGACCCGTGATAATGGTATCACGCCAACGGTCACTCCCAGCCGTTTCCTTGTTTCAGTGTCACTCAGTTCAGCCATAACATTCCTTCAAATAGTGGGCCAAAAATAACGAAAATGCCGACAACCAACATTGATCTGCATCAACAAAAATTAGGCGTTTAAGAAAATTTACTATTTTGCGTCGACAACATTGACCTAGATCAAGGACGGTATTGACCATCAGCGTTTATAGTTTATAGCCTCGATAAAGGAAGCCGGTTATGAAAAAAGCGATTATGTCTGCTTTGTTCGCTCGATGTCAGAAATAGGTCGGGGCTTGAAGTACCTTTTGCGGGCATGCCGTCCGAGCTACAGAAACCCTCCCGCATCGTTGTTTTTTACTTACATTCAAGGTTATCCGGAGTGCTAGCACCACCCCATCGAAAACGTGGCATTGAATCGCCTACTGAGAAATCTAGGCCATACAAGCTATCTGGGGAGTTCAGTATGCCAAAGCAAACGTCGCCACTACTAAGTAGCATATTACTGAGGACCGTCGCCGTGACGGTGGCCATAACGGCTATAAACAGTCAAGTCGCCGCAGCCGCTACATTACCCGATGACCTGGTCGGCCTTAGCCTCGACGCCTTAATGGATATCAGCGTCACCACCGTATCCAAAAAAGCCGAACCCCTCAGTGAAGCTGCCGCTGCCGTTTACGTATTAACTGCTGAAGACATCAGACAGTCTGGCGCTCGCAACATTCCAGATGCGCTAAGACTAGTTTCTGGCGTGCAGGTCAGTCAGGTAGACGCCCATACCTGGGCCGTAAGTGCACGAGGTTTCAACTCTACGGTGTCAGACAAGCTCGAAGTTCTGATGGACGGACGCAGTCTCTACACACCGTTATTTTCTGGTGTGTTCTGGGATGCGCAAAACACCCTATTGGAAGATATAGATCGCATTGAAGTTGTGCGTGGCCCAGGCGGCGCGCTGTGGGGGGCGAATGCCGTCAATGGCGTGATAAATATCATCACCAAGCCCGCGGCTGAGACTCAAGGTGGCTACGTTGAGGTGGGCGGTGGTACCGAACGCCGCTTCGTAGGCATGCGCGCTGGTGGCAAGCTCGGTACAACGGGTCATTTTCGCGCCTATGCCATGGGCTATGACCGGAATAACCAGGCTTTAGCTGAAAATGCAGACCCAGCATTGCGCAGCTCCCTCGGCAACCGAGATCAGGCTAGAGATAGCGCTGATATGGCTAAAATAGGCTTTCGAAGCGACATTCTCAGATTAAAACGCAAAATATGGAAAATTTCTACTAATACACGATTTTATCTGTATTAACGCCACATAAGTATACTGATGGTCACTGTTGTCCCGTTAAGGAGAAATAAAAAACCTGATTCCACTACAATTGATACAATGAGATTGCTTAGAAAACACTGTATTAATAGAGGGAACCAGGCCATGGCACATTGCAATACCATTCTTTCATAAATACTAAAACTTGTTCCGAGACATGAATTTGAGACCTTTGCCAAACAACACCATTCAGGCGGCGCCTTTCGTACAGCCTCCCGTTGGTCGCAGTTCGTGTCACTGACGATGGCTCAATTGTCTGGGAGAAATAGCTTGCGTGACATCGTTGATAATATGTCGGCGCAAGTGCATCACCTCTACCACTTGGGCAGTACCAAACTGTCGCGATCTAACCTGTCGCGCATCAATGAAGACAACCCTATGCCTTGTACGCAGCGTTGTTTGGAAAGCTGTTAACGCGCTGCCAAGGTGTGGCGCCTGATCATAATTTCAAGTTTAACCACCCATTGTATTCGCTGGATTCCTCGACTATCGACTTGTGCTTGTCTGCGTTTCCCTGGGCTGATTTTCGCACCACTAAGGGCGCGGTTAAGTTGCACGTCGGCTTGAATCATGCCGGTTATTTACCGGAGTTTGTGACCATTACGGACGGAAAGAAACACGATGTGACCGTGGGTCGCATGCTCAACTTCCCCAAAGGGAGCATGGTTGCCATTGATAAAGCCTACAATGATTATGCCTGCTATAAGCATTTGACATACAATAATATTTTCTTTGTTTCCCGGCTTAAGATCAATGAAAAGTACCGTGTTATTGATCGTCGCTCCGTGCTGAAAAACAAAGGCTTAACGTGTGATCAAACGATAGAATTCAGCGGCCCCTAGGTCTCTAAAAAGTGTCCGGTTCAATTGCGTCGGGTAGGCGATAGATACGCGGAGACGGGCAAACACTATGTGTTTTTAACGAACAATTTCAAGCTAGCCGCCAAGACGATTGCCGATATCTACAAAGCTCGGTGGCATGTCGAGTTGTTCTTTAAATGGATAAAACAAAGCCTGAAAATCAAATCGTTTGTTGGCACGAGCAAGAATGCGGTAATGACACAAATATGGATAGCCATGTGCGTCTACCTGATCATTGCATTTCTCGCATTTCAGTCAGGGCTTACAAAAAGTATGCAGCAGATATTACGGCTACTGCAGTTTAATCTTTTTGATAAACGTGACCTGATGGCTCACTTAAGGGGGGGAGCCTTCTAATGACAGGCTACCTGATATTAATCAGTTGAAGCTCATATAAAAGTTAACAGGACAGCAGTGACTGATGGTATATTACTATGCTAATTCTCATAACCTTAAATCTGGTTGCGTGGCAGTTTTATCACTAGGCCATCCATATCTTCGCGCACAATCAGCTGGCAACTTAAGCGGCTGCTCACTTCTGGTTCGAGCACGCACTCCAACATTTGCGATTCAATTTCGTCGGGATCGGGAAACACCCCTCGTGTAACGAAGCAGTGACAAGTAGCACAACTACAGCCGCCGCCGCAATCGGCAAGAATTCCTGCGACCGAAGAATCCATTGCCGCTTGCATAACACTGGTTCCCGCATCTACTTCTGCAGCCTGTCGATTTCCATCTGCATCTTCAAACACTATTTTTGTCATTATCTGTTCCTAGCCAAACATATATCGGCTTACGTATAAGCCATTTTTTATCGAAGGTATTTATGCATCAGGCTGCCATTAAGCAGCATTCCAAGACAGCGGCAGCTCGTGGATACCAATATTCTGCCCAGTCATGGTCGCAACTGATTTACCCGGTGTTATAGTGAAGTTCGGTATCCGCTTCAACCACTCTTCCAGCAAAGCGCGAAGCTCATTGCGCGCCAAATTCATCCCAACGCACTTATGTGGCCCTTCTCCAAAGCTTGGAATATTTTTCGGGCAACGATCAAATTTCACCGCCATGGCATCTGGCCAAGCTTCTTCGTCCATTGAGTTCATGCACATTTCCACAATCACTTTGTCGCCGGCGCGCATGGTGATACCGCCAATCTCAATATTTTTTAACGCCATTCGCGCAGTAGAAACGATAGAATAGCGGCGCAATAATTCGTCGACAGCATAGGGAATCAAAGCCGGATCATCGATCAGTTGCTGCCTGTGATCCGAATTCTCTGCTAGGAACTTCATGAAGAAGGCCATGGTATGCGAAACGGAATCCAATCCGCCCAATAACAAAATAGTGACAGAGGCAGTTGCCTCCATATGAGTGGCGGGGCGATCGCCGACCTTAATCTTGATGAAACGACTGATTAAATCATCACCCGGCTCCTGCTCGCGTTTCGTCACCCACTCATCACAATAAGCAAATATTGCCATTGCGGCTCCCCCGCGTGCCTCGGGATTATCACCATGGGTAACTGCATCCACCAGAGGAATCAGACGCTCTCTGTCTTCAAACGGCAGACCCAGTAATGACATTACCACCGCTATGGGAACTTGCAGCGCGACATCCGCCATAAATTCGCATTCACCCTTGTCGATGATCGCGTCGATACATCCAATAATTACAGACCGCGCCTGTTCACCAAATACCTGAACCTTTTTAGGCGATAAGGCCAAATTATAAGGGTGGCGAAAGGCCCGATGTTCTGGCGCGTCGACCATCAAAGGCGGAAAGTCTGGGGTACCCTCTGGCATATCCGGCACTAAAACCGCTTTACGAGAGGTGAAGTGCTCAGTATCAGTTAGCACCCGATGATACAACTCCGCGCTGTTCACCACCCAATAGCCACCGTAATGAGGTGTGTAAAACATTTCCGGCGAACTGTTCTTGATTGCTTGCCACGCCAGAAACGGGTCGGTATCGCCGCCCGGAATATTATAGATATCAACGTCTCTCACTACCGAGGATGCGACGTGGTCAGGAATTTTGTGTTTAGCAGTCATTGTCATATTTATCCGGTAAATTTAGTTCTAAACAAACAGTGCGTTCATCACGTTCAACTCACGGCCCAAGACAAAGTCACCATAGGCTTCAAAACTAATATATGAATTAAAGATAACGTGGCGTGAGCCGACGTTGAAATCCAGCCAATAGCGCTGCGCAGGATTCGATTCGCTAAAACCTGAGGAGCCCGCAAGATCCATCAACGTATTCGAGGCTTCACTTAACAATTTAATCGCCAGTGCAACTTCTGCGCGGATATGGTGGCTTTCTTCATTCGTAAATACCCGCACCTCTAACGCAGCTTGGTCGACAGTACTGTTGGTGCTGTCCATTATCGAGCGCGCCGCGCGGATTTTACTTGCCGCTTCGCCCAATGCCGCCCGATATGAGGCCGCATCCTGTTTTTGCGCGTAATTACTGTACAAGACGGGCTTATTGCTGGAACTTATAATGGCATCCAACTGCCCCTCTACAGTACCCACTAATACCCCCAGCGCCTTGGCTCGGAGTAAGGGGAAGGCAACCCAGTAATCACAAGATTCTTTGGGGTAGGAAAAGGGCTCACCACTGGAAACACCGGCCATTTTGGTGGTATGACCATAGGGCACAAACACATTTTCAGCAACCAAGGTATCTGACCCAGAGCCCCGCATGCCCACCACATCCCAGGTGTTCAGGCGCTTTACATCATTGATACTAACCAAGCACATAAGTGGCTGCTCACCACCGAGGATACCCTGAAGCAAGGCGTACTCGGCGTGATGACAATTAGAACCATAGGCCCAACGACCCGTTAGCAAATAGCCGCCGTCGGTTTCCACCACGGTGCCAGCGCCGTTTTGAGGGCTGGTCATCATCGGAATACCATTCTTAAACACGGCTTGCTGCAGCGAATCCTTCATCTGGGATGCCATCCAGCTTACCGAATTGGTTATCGACACACTCCATGCGGTAGAGGGGCAGCCGCGTGCGATTTCTGCTGACACCCGTGCGAGTGCGGCAGACGAGAGATTACCACCGCCCCAGCGCTTGGGAACGGATAGCTCATGCAGTTTTGCATCGATAATCGCAGCGACCACTTCCGGTGTCATCTCGCCGATTTGATGGTGGATTTGAGTGCTTTTTTTTAGCAGCGGATACATCGCCTTAACCGCGGCTATCGCCTTGATTTCGGCATCCGCATCGAATGAAAGTGGTTGATCAACGCCCGCAAGCGCAGTGGCAGCTACCATTGTTATAACTCCTATTATTAATTTTGCCAAACATCTGATTAATTGGCGAAATTTACTACTCAGTTCAGTTCAGCTCAGCTCAGCTCAGCTCACAGACTACAAACTTTAGTTACCAGTAGTAATCCCAGAATGTGAATATGAGCTATCCGATAATTTAGTCACTTATCAGGGGCAGATATTCCTATCCGCCCACTCTCCCGCTAACTTATTGCCCTGCACCCTTGAGCAGACAAGCCGGATCGCAATCGCCGTAGCCCGTCACCCAAGGCTTTTCACGCTGATCAAGATCGTAATCCAGCACCCAGGTGCTTGGATCAAGCTGCTTAGGATCGGCCGCAAACGACAAGTGAGTGTGAAGTATTTTCCATTTACCTTTTATTTTTTCGACAACGTCAGTCTGACGCATCACCCAAAATACAGATTCACCATTTGGCCCCGGAATCTTGTAAATTTGATTCATGTAAATGAATCCAGTTGTGCCCTTGGCGTAAACCTGCATATTTCTCAACCAAAGGTCACCAACAAATTTCGGTCCAATAAAATTAAACCACTTGCGAACGTCATCACCAAAATATTCGCCAGGCGAAAGAATATCGGTAAATATTATGTCTTCGCTGTCCGCATAATATTGCAATGGGTTGTCAGGGTCTTTTATGAATTCTTCGTTGTAATTTTTCTCAACTGCTTTTTCCATGGCAACGATTTCAGCTACGAGTTTTTTGTCACTGCCGAATAAGGCTTTGGGTTCCGCCCACTTCCGCTCTGACATCAAATCTCCTGCAGAAGCACTAATGGGCAACATAACTAACATCGCGACGAATACTTTATTAACTATTTTCATTTAGACCTCTTTATTTTAATAAACTGTTATTCTTTAATTTTAATACTACTCATCGCACACACTTAGGCGGGAGCGCTACCCTTTACCACAAACCTTAAGCAAGAGTTTCTTACTATCTTCTGGCCATTTGTTCCCGCTCCACGCGATATGCTGATCAGGACGCACTAGTACTAATCTTTTGCCAAGCGCCTCAAGATTTTTATCTTTATTAATGCGAACCACTGCCATAGGAATGTCGCATTTGGCAGCTGCAGTTTCAATTTCTGTAGTATCTGCGTCACCCAAAGCGATTAACGTAAAATCACGACCGAGTAAATCAAACAGTGCGCGTCCATCTGACTCTAAATAGAATAGCGGTAGCCGCGAACCGGGCCAAAAAGAGGGATTAACGTGCAAGCGGTCAAAGGCCGGCTGCTCACTCAGATTGGAAGGATATTCAATAATTTCTGAGTCCGCATACTGATAGCCGTGCTCAATTCCCCAGCTTTCATTTTCTGCGTTGCCGATTTCTTGAATTTTATTACTGATATCTAAACGCTGTGCGCTAGCACTACTGGAATCGAGATCAATCGTGGCCCGAATTTCTTGTATATAGGCCTCAATGGTAAATCGCTCTGTCATATTACTCATTGCCGCAACACGGTTCTGCAATGCGATCACATGGCGCTCAGTAACACTTGCCAATAATTTTTCGCCACCCCATTCATTGACGACGGCTGATAATTTCCATCCTAAGTCGACCGCATCAGCGATGCCGGTATTCATACCGTATCCGCCGGTTGGCACGAACTGATGCGCCGCATCGCCTGCTAAAAAAACGTTGCCGTCACGATATTTTTCAGCGACAACCATATGAGGTGTCCAATGATTAGCGACCAATATCTCGAATTCAAAATCACGGCCAGCAAACTGTCTTAGCAAATCTTCGGGCTTTATAGCATCAATATCCGTACCGGGCGGTAGCACTACGTGCAGGGTCCAAATATTTCGGCCATTTTGCGCAATGAGTGTACCGAAACCAGTCTGCAGGTGATAAGCAGCGCCAAACTTTGCCAAAACCGTGTGATCAGTAGACTCAAAATGCACGAGGTAAACGGGCACAACGCCCCATTCGCCTTCTACCTCAATGTCTGCCACCTTCCGAACTTTACTTGAGCCACCATCGCAACCCGCTAGAAAGCGACTGCGTACTTGTTGATTTTCGCCGCTGCTTTCACAACGGATGGTGCTAGTGACACCGTCATGATCCTGTGTAAAATCTTCAAATACCCACCCAAAGCGAACATCGACCAAGGGGCTCTCATCAATTGCCTTTTTTAGCACGGGCTCTAACATCACTTGCGATACACGCATTGGCGGCTCTAAGGTCATTCGCCCGTCATTACGTCGACGGCCAATTTCTCTTTGTTGAGCCGGACTGCCATAGTCAAATGTGTGCAGTCGATAACCGGTAGCACTGGTGGCGTAGGTGATATCTAATTTTTGATCTTCCGCAACACCGGCAGCGCGTGCTTGCTCTACAATTCCGAGACGCCGAAACAACTCCATGCTGCGGCCATTCGTTAAATCCATTTTGGGGTGCTTCGTTGTACTCGGACGACGCTCCACTAAGATAGACGCTACACCGTGGAAGGCGAGTTCCAATGCAAGCGTCATACCAACGGGGCCACCGCCAGCAATTAATACTGGCGTCGTGGAAAGCGTTTGATTCATTTAAGCACTCCTCCTTTTTATTTATTTTGGGTAGCACACTTAGGAGCACCACCCAATGATTGTTCCAAATAACAGCGCCAACAACAATTAAGGACTATCAATGGCAGCTATAGGAAAACTTTAGGTTTTGATCAATAGCAGGCCCGGTTGCTCGATCATTTCCTTTAGAAAAGCAAGAAAGCGCGCGGCCTCAGCGCCATTAATCACCCTATGATCAAAGCCCAAGGTTAGCGCCATAATCTTGCGATTTTCGGGTTTATCGTTCACCAACATCAGGCGATCCCGTGCCGATCCAACGCCGATAATCGCAACTTCAGGCCAATTCACTAAGGGACATAAACGAGTAGCACCAATTCCACCCAAATTTGAAATGGTAAAACCATTGCCCTTAAGGTCTTCAGCACTTAACTTCGACACTTGGCCTTTGTCCGCAAGCACCTTAATTTCATTCGCGATACTGATCGCTGATTTTTTATCTGCGTCGCGAATGCCCGGCACTAATAATCCCCGAGGAGTGTCGACAGCGATACCGACATTGACGTACTCGCGAACAATTAATTGTTGGCTTTGCTCATCGAACACACTGTTGAACTTCGGAAAATCGTGCAGCGCAAGCGCCACTAATTTACACAGAATTGCCGTCATTGTTAGCGGCATGGGTTCCCGGCTGTCGCGCTTCACTGCTTTGCGCAAGGATTCCAAGTCGCTTACATCGATCTCTTCTTCCACCCAGGCGTGGGGCACCGTCGACCAGACAAACTGCATATTGTCGCTGGTTGCGCGGGCTATGCCGCTCATCTCAGCCCTATGCACGGCACCGAATTGCGCGATGTCTGGTAGCTCGCGCCGAGGGATACCGCGCCCCCCGGCGGGCTTTTCTGCAGCCTGTATAATTATTTTGGCGTGATGTTTCACGTCCTCCTTGCTGATACGGCCCCGAGCACCGGTACCCATTACAACACTCAAATCAACACCAAGTGTCCTTGCCAAATGGCGGGCAGCCGGGCCCGCAGGCGCTATTGCCGACAATAAGCTGGCATTCTGCGCCTCGGTTGCGGGCGCTTCATATACGGGCTGCACCGGGGCAACTTGCAGGAGTTCGCCCCTGTTTTCTTGGCTCGACGCAACGGAGACTAGAGACGCAGCAGCACGCTCAGGCTCCGTCTGAGAGATACACGCCGCAATATCGCCATTAACCGCATCAGCGTCAGCCGCGACTTCGAGCATCGCGGCAATATCCCCACCGCAGACTTTGTCGCCAAGCTTGCACTTTAATTCGGTGACAACACCGTCGAATTCACAGGGAACCTCAACAACGACTTTATCGGTTTCAATTTCAATATAAATATCGCCACAGGCTAAACGATCGCCAATGGCAGGCAGGCTTATAATTTCACCGCCGGTACGCGCATCATCGCCGAGCGCGGGAATGATTAAAGACTTATTCACTTTGTATGCTCTTCTGCAGTGTTATTGTTAGCGCTGAGCGGGGTCGGCCTTATCAGCCTCAATATTCAGTTCAACCGTTAGCTCGTTTAATCTCGGGAGGGAGATTTCTCCGCGTTTATACAAGCTCGTGAGACTGGCGTGCACAATATATTCGCTAGACACCTCAAAATAACGACGCAACTCAGGCCTAGCCTCACTCAAGCCGTACCCGTCAGTACCCAGTACCACATATGGCGCAGGCATCCACTTGGCAATTAGATTCGGCAATGCCTTCATGTAATCCGTTGCCGCGACAAATACGCCACTCTCCTTTCCGAATAGTCGCTGCACGTGCGACTCCTTTGCCTCAGCCTCTGGATGCAGCCGATTCCAGCGCTCACATGCTTCAGCCTCGCGACTCAACTCCGTAAAGCTCGTGATACTCCAGATACTCGCCGCAAAGCCCAGTGACTCTAATTTTTCAGCCGCAGCGAGAGCTTGCTGCATAATTGAGCCGCTGCTTAGCAAGTGGATTTGTTCACCGTTCGACGTAGAGCGCTTAAAGCAATAGCCACCCTGTATAATGCCCTGCTCAAGATTGTCTGTTTCGGGCATCGCTGGCATGGCGTGGTTTTCGTTATACACAGTGAGGTAATAGAAAATATTTTCGTTCAAGCTGTACATGCGACGAATACCATCGCGAATTATGAACGCCAGTTCGAAACCAAAGGCCGGGTCGTAGCTTTTCATATTGGGTACGGTTGACGCCAAAATATGTGAGTGGCCGTCTTGATGTTGCAAACCTTCGCCATTGAGTGTTGTCCGGCCTGCGGTGCCTCCCAGCAGAAAGCCCTTGCACATCATGTCGCCGCAAGCCCAGATCATGTCGCCGACCCGCTGAAAACCGAACATGGAATAGAAAATATAGAAGGGGATCATTGGCAGACCGTGCACCGCATAAGCGCTGCCTGCAGCCATAAAAGATGCGATCGCGCCGGCTTCGCAAATACCCTCTTGCAGAATTTGGCCGTCCTTAGACTCGCGATAGTAAGTGAGACTCTCACGATCCACTGGGGTGTAATTTTGGCCGTGGGGAGAGTAAATCCCCGCCTGCGCAAACAAACCGTCCATTCCGAAAGTGCGCGCTTCATCCGGCACAATCGGCACAATGTATTTACCTAGGGATTTGTGCTTCAGCAGCCGCGACATAATACGCACAGTCACCATCGTGGTAGAGACTTCGCGGTTACCAGTACCTTTTAAGAATTCCGCCAAGTCGTCGAGGCTCGGCGCCTCTAAGCGAGGACAATCCACAAGCCGTGACGGCAAATAGCCCTGCAAGGCCTCCCGCCGCGCCTGCAAATATTTCATTTCTGGGCTATCTTGCGGCGGCAGATAGAAATCGGCGCGCTTGGCCTGTTCATCTGAAAGCGGGATACCGTAGTTCCGCGCGCACAGCAAGCGCTCTTCACTGTCTAAATTCTTTTTCTGATGGGCGGTATTTCGGCCCTGTGCCGCGACACCCATGCCATCGCCTTTCACCGTTTTAACCAGAATAACCGTGGGTTTGCCCCGAGATTTACTGGCCTGATCAAACGCCGCGTATATTTTCTTGGGATCCTGACCGCCGCGTTTAATGGTCTTTACTTCGTCGTCAGTCAGGGAATTCATCATCGCTCTGAGGGCGGGATTATTTTCAACCCAATGCTCGCGCTGAACGTCGCCGGGAAGAATCGAAAAATATTGATAATCACCATCCACACACTCTTCCATACGCCGACGCAAGTGGCCCTCTTGGTCGCCAGCCAGCAAACCGTCCCAACCACTGCCCCAAATAACTTTAATAACGTTCCAATCGGCGCCACGGAAACTCCGTTCCAATTCTTGAATAACTTTGCCATTGCCGCGCACTGGCCCATCAAGACGCTGCAGATTGCAATTCACAACAAGGATAAGATTGTCGAGATTTTCCCTTGCCGCAATATTAACGGTACCGAGCACTTCAGGCTCATCCGCTTCACCATCGCCTATAAAACACCAAATCTTCTCGCCGTTATCGGTCTTTAAACCACGGTTTTCCAAGTACTTAGCGAATCTCGCCTGATAGATTGCCGACGGTGTAGACAAGCCCATAGACGCGTTCGGCATTTGCCAAAAATCTGGCAGCGAGCGTGGATGAGGGTAGGAAGGCAAGCCACCACCATCACTCAATTCACGACGAAAATTATTTAATATTTGTTCGCTTAGACGACCTTCTAAAAATGCTCTAGCGTAAACACCCGGCGCAGCATGAGGCTGCACCAGCACTGTGTCACCGCCATAATTTTCGCTGCGCGCACGGAAAAAATGATTAAAGCCCACTTCCAACATTGTCGCCGCAGACGTATAAGTTGCTATGTGGCCGCCCACCCCCGTGCCAGCGTCCTGCGCCTTGAGCACCATACACATGGCATTCCAACGAATGATATTTTCAATGCGTTTTTCAATCTCAACGTCACCTGGGAAAAGTGCCTGACGAGCAGTTGGAATAGTATTTACGTAGGGAGTATTCAAGGTGGCCTCACCCAAAATCACCCCCCGACTAAGCACATGATCCTGTACGCCACGGAGTATTTCTCTCACGCCATCTTCACCAAAGGCGTTAAGAATGTAGTCGATTGATTCGCACCAATCCTGCTTATCGTCTTGCAGTAATTCGGGGATGTTCACGGCATCGTTCATGGGAGCTTCCAATATTATGGCTCTGATTATCACTCGCCATTATGAACAGCCACAGCAAGATGTCTGCCTAAAGCTTTTGATAACGCCTATTGAAAAACTTGAATGGAACATTAAAACCAGTACAGCAGAAACATAAGAATTGGAATTTTGAGGCTATGCTAACGAGCTTCGCAAATAGCTCTAATCAGATTTTTTAGGATGAGTTCGATCGCATTATGGCCATCAATTGCCGCGGCGTATTCCTAGGCATGCGCCACGCCATTGCGATAATGCAAAATCCCGTGGTGGTTCAATTATCAATATTGCCTCTGCGGCGGGCTTGGCCGCCTTCCCCGGCATGAGCGCGTACTGAGCATCAAAAGGCGCTGTTCGTATGCTCACCAAAACCGCTGCCGCAGAATACGGCAGTTCTGGCATTCGCGTTAATGCGATATGCCCCGGGGTGATAATAACGCCACTCGTCGCACATATTTCAGCCGACATTGTGGAGGGCGTAAAACAGCGCACGTTACTTGGCCGGCTCAGGCAGCCCCAGGAAGTTGCCGATCTGCGGTTTACCTCGCCAGCGACGAATCAGGATTCATCACCGGCGCCGGCATGCTCATTGACGGTGGTATGACGGCCATTTAGCCTTTCGGGCTACTTTCGAGATCGGTACCACTGCCTGAGCGCAAAATTTTTGCAGCGATGGATCAGTTTATTGGATGGCTCCAATCAGCTTTTTTTATTGCCCCAGAATCACACGATAGCAATACTTGACGGCAAATTGATAATCATAAAATCTGTTGCCGCGCGCATAAATGTCTCCGTGACCTTAGTTAAATTGACCAAGATCACCACAGCGTTGCAGCCTAAGTAGGAGCCAAGCCTTGAGCCAGCATCTTGATGAAGTCCGTAGCCAATGCAATCAGCTAATCCACGCTTTTGCCTACTTTGTCGACCACCGCGAGTTTAGCGAGGCGGTGGCGCTATTTACAGAAAATGGCGAATTCGAGCGGCCCGACGGTCACGTTAAGGGCCATACTGAGATCGCTGCACTGTGGGCGAATCGCCCCGCCAGTGTTGTGACGCGCCACTTATGTGGCGTGGCACATTTCACCGAAATCAGCGC
The DNA here is from genome assembly GCF_040892635.1 of Zhongshania guokunii. NCBI lineage: Bacteria > Pseudomonadati > Pseudomonadota > Gammaproteobacteria > Cellvibrionales > Spongiibacteraceae > Zhongshania > Zhongshania guokunii. The sequence continues at coordinate 21,634 of NZ_JBFRYA010000024.1, forward strand.
CACTACGGCGACCGCTGTCACCCCTTTCACGCTATATCAAACCCAGCATGAAGGCGAAGGCCTGCCACAGGTCAGCAAGCCAGCAGGTATTGGGGAATTTACCGACAAATTTAGTTTAACTGACGATGGCTGGAAAATTGCGCATCGCCGCGGCATGCCGGTTTTAATGTACAGCTAATTCTCACCTTTTTTGGAGTCGATTTATGTCTACAACAAGCTCAACTGAGCAAGCTACCAAGATCATCCCCTCGTTCATGGCCCATGTGGTTTTTCAAACCAAACACTATGAAGAGATGATTGAATGGTATAGCAAGGTTTTTTTTGCCACGCCGGTATTTAGCAGCGAAATACTGACTTTCATGACCTACGATGACGAACACCATCGCTTTGCCATGTTTAGAATGCCGGAACATGAAACCGCGTCCGGCCCCCGCGCTGGCGTAGCCCACCTTGCTTACTCCTATGGCTCACTGTCAGATTTGCTAAATACCTATGACCGCTTGAAAGGATTGGGCATTACGCCAACGTGGGCAATTAACCACGGCCTTACAACATCTTTGTATTATACCGACCCTGACGGCAATGAAATTGAACTGCAAAAAGACAATTTCCCCACCCCTGAAACCAGCAAAGCCTACTTTAGTTCACCGGCTTATCTCAGAAATCCTATTGGCGCGCCCTTTGACGCAGAGACTTTGCTTGGGGGTTTTCGTCGCGGCGAGGAATTTGATCAGATGATGAAAGACGCGCTCGCAGCAGCGGATCCAAAAGCCTTGCCAATGCTGTAACCACAAACCTTATTTGCCCGACTACAGGATATTGCCATGTATGATATTGAACGCCTAAAAAAGCAACGTCACTTTAAAGAAGACAAGTACTGGGCCTCACCGCTTAATTTTATCCCCGAGAATAATCTTGGCCTTGACGGCCGCAAGGTTAAAATTCACGACGTCAGCTTGCGCGACGGTGAGCAGACCTCGAATCTTGCGTTTAGCTTGAACGATCGCATTCGCATTGCTGAGGCACTGAGTGATCTGGGTGTAGCGCGTATCGAAGTGGGTATGCCGATCATTTCTGAGGAAGTTCGCCAGGGCATAAAGAAAATTATTTCGCTAAATTTAGATGCCGAAATAGTTACCTTTTGTCGCACCGATAAACTCGACGTCGATCTCGCCGAAGAGTGCGGCGCCAAGAAGATCATTGTCGAACACGTCATGAACCCCTATCTCATTGAGCAAGCCTACGGGATTCCCAAAGAAACGGTAATCGAGAATTGCATTGAAGTCATTCGCTACGCCCAAAGCAAAGGCATAGAAACCACGTTCATGGGCTGGGACCTTACCCGCGCTGACGATATGGACTATCTCCACGACGTCTATTCTAAAATATTTACCGACTGCGCGCCCGCTTCCGTCGTTCTAGTCGACACCCTAGGCTGCGCAATGCCAAGGGCCGCGGGCTACCTCGTTAAGCAATTTCGCGAGTGGCTGCCCGACACGGTTATCGAGTACCACAACCACAATGAATTTGGCTTAGCGAATGCGGGCGTACTTGAAGCCGTTGCCGCTGGCGCCGAAATCATCCACACCTCCATTAACGGCCTAGGTGAGCGTACTGGTAACGCCGCTACCGAAGAGATCGTGATGATGCTTGAGGTTTTAGCGGGGGTTTCAACCGGGGTAAATACTGAGAAGCTAATGGAGACATCCATCCTGTTGGCGAATCTTAGCAACCAAACGATACCCCGCAATAAGCCCATAGTTGGTCGTGGATTGTTTGACATGGAATCGGGCATCGCCGTCGATATAATGCGTAAATTCCAAGCGACCGGTTTTAATGTTCCCGAAGTGTCTGGAGCCTATGCCGCCAGTTTGGTCGGACAGGAAGACGGCCGTCCCGTGCTAGGCAAAAACAGCGGCCGCGCAACGATCAGCTATTTCCTAGAAAAATTAGACATGAGTGCCAGCAAAGAACAAGTCGCAGATATTGTAGAACGCGTTAAAGCGGAGGGCCGCATTCAGCGTCACTTGTTGTCAGAAACCCAGTTCAAAGCGATTTGTAAAAAGGTACTTTGATTATTGATTAATGAACCTCTGAACAATGGTGCAAACGATCACAGGCGTAGCGTGATAGTATTTCAGCTCGTCCTTATACCCTGGTTGTAGATATGAGTAGTTGTAACGATTATCCCATAGCGCCCTTGTTTCGCGAGCGACGCAGTGGCGTCACATTTGACCCTGCACGTGAAGTTCCTGACGTTGCGCTAGAGCATATGATGGAAGCTGCCCGCTGGGCGCCCTCCTGCTATGGAGAGCAGCCATGGCGGTTTATCATTTGCCGCAAGGCCTTTGAAAAGGATGCCTGGCAGGGGATTTTTAACGGGCTCCTGCCGTTAAACCAGCAGTGGTGTGAAAACGTACCCTGCTTTATTGTTGCGCTGAGTCGTCGCCAATTTAGCCATAATGGCAGCGATAATCCATGGGCAATGTATGACACTGGTGCCGCTTCGCTGAGTATCTGCCTTGAAGCGACCCAGCACCAAATCATGTGTCACCAGATGGCGGGCTTCAATCCCGAAGCAATCAGCGGCCATTTCAAGCTTAATGAAGACTATAAGCTTAGTGCGATTATTGCCGTCGGCTACCCCCAAGCTGAAGCGGATATTCCCGACACTTTACTTGAGCGTGAACATAAGCCGCGCCAGAGAAAACCCCTCAAGGCGATTCGCGCTTACGGTAGTAGTGATGGCATAATCTAAATCCATTTCGTATTATGGGGGTAAGCCTTCTGCTACTGGCGACTTATCCCCTAGGGCAACTCTGATTAATTCAAATAATCTGCGATAATAGCCTCAAACAGTACGAAGGGTAAAATCAGTGCGCCAAGACGCATTCAACGACAGCGGATTCGAAAAATATCACAAGAAAACGCGT
>NZ_JBFRYA010000025.1:0-22839 GCF_040892635.1 Zhongshania guokunii
CAATGACTTGAGCGGCTGCCTCTTGCTTAAAGTCTTCAGTAAATTTACGACGTTGATTCATACTTCCTCCGATGGTTAATTTTTACCATGCGGAGTGTCTACAGTGATAGGGGCTATTCACTACGTACTCTAGAAGCCCTTATAACCAATTATAGAAAAATCCTAGATCGGCTCGTCGCCGTACAGCTTGGTAAAAAGCAGGTTTCTCCTGATCTCAAAAGTCAGCTTGATTACGATGTTCGTATAAATCAGGGTTCAATTGAATTACTCATCAATTTTGCTCTTGAGCATAGAGAGTACATCGCTGCCTTCGCCGCAGACGGTGGAGCAGCCCTGTCTAAAGTTATTGTTACGTTGCTCAGAGATGCTGTAAAGCTCAGAGAGAAGGCATCTGAATGTATTGAGAAAGGGTTGCCTATAAATATAAATATTTCTAATAGCTTTAATGTTGGTTCTAAGATAACCAATACAAATGTGTCTTACGATGAAAATACGGGCACTATTCTCATTAACGACCCCAAAATATTATGGGCGGCCCAAGTAACTAGATCACCTGTAAATGGCTTGCTATCTCAGATCGATGGTAAGTCAGTGGAATTTATAGATATTAATAGCGCCAGTGACGAATTTAGATTTACCCCTGACCAACGAAACATCGTCGGAAAACAAAAAGAAGAGCTGCCAACAACACTCAATATTATTGGTCGCTTAGATATGGTGGCATTTTCTGCGCATCGTGGCAGCATCATTTCTGATGGTGAGCGGTTTAGTGTAACGTGGGATGATCAAATACGGTCTAAAATGCAGAAGCTGGCGGATATTGAAGGTGTTATATTTAAAGTTCGTCCAGTGGTCGACCACAAGAGACTAGACAATGAAACTATCGGCTTTCATGTATTGGATTGCGGTAACCCACAACAAAGTTTCAAGGTGTAAAGTGCTAGCAAACGCGTCGACCAGCACGCTCGTACTTATTCCACGGACGTTATACAAGAAAAATCATGAGTCAATCTGAAAATAAAAAGGATTAACATTCGTCAGAGTATTGGTTTCAATATTCTGAACACTATCTTGCTGGACGTTTACATTTCTCGCCCAAGTGAAATGAGGACGGATTTATTTTTGCAGGTAACAGTAATTGAAAGAAGGCAAGGACGCCCAGCCGAACCAGAGTTACTGCACTAAGTCTGCTGCATCTTATCGCGCAGCGTGGCCACAATCGGCAAGTCGCTTTTATTGGAATTTAAAATAAATCTGTCCCTTTTTTATATTTAAGGTGTAGTTCCGGTGCAGCAACTTATTAAAGCCGCTCTAACCAATACAGCGGGCGACGCCGGTGGTGGGATATGGCGAGAATCTGAAAGCCAGCCTCCATTTCACGATAAATAATTGATAGTGGGTATCGGCGAAGCGGGATTCTGCGAATATCGGGCTTAAGCTCAATTTGCCAAGCTTTTGGTGATTCTCCAATGACTTTCGTCAAGGCCTCAAATTCATCTATCAAGGCACGGCCTAATCCCGTAAGCTTAGATTCGTAATATCCCACAGATTCGAGAAACTCGGCTTCCGCTGCTGGGTGAAAAGCGTAGTTCATTTGATAAGGGTTCTAGCCTTTCTCATTACTTCTTCACTTGGCACCGCTTGCACTGAGCCATTATCGAGTTCGGCTGCTCGTCGTTGAGCCTCATGCAACCAGTCGGATCTGAGTTCGCTCTCGGAGGGCGAGTCCAAGCTTAAGACTAAGCGTTGTATCAGCTTGGTTCGCTCTTCCTTGGGCAGGTGGAGTGCCTCGTCTTCAATTTTTTGGAGATTCATTGGGGAAACCTCTCGTTTGGGTATTGTCGGATTTTGACACGGATAGCGCATCGGCGCCATGCCGATGGCTTTGCGGGTATTTGCTGTGTTTATTGCGATACCCGATCGGAGTCGGGTATGACGGAGTTTGGAGTGTGAGCAGATAAGGGCTTGGAGTCGAGCAATATGCCTTAAATGCACCGTGCTACATTTTTGTCGTCCTTGCGAACGCGAGGACCTGCCTTTGCGTCTCCCATCTTCCGTCCAGCATCGCGCAAATAATCAATGCGCGTTAAACGCCTGCACACAATAGCCTTTAGCCAGTGCCTCTAAAATCTGCGGGTCTTTGGCCAGCGCTGGGTTGTCTGGAATATGGGCGTTGTCGATGAGTTTGCGCTTTTCAATTTCTACCTTGGTGAAGCCTTCGGCCATAACGAATAGTTTGGCGAGGTTTTCGGCGCCGAACATGTCTTTAAAGTCTATATATACGATAAACGGCGCTTGTTCGCCCTCGGTGAATTCACCGTGGGTGGTTTTGGCGGTGGCGTTAATGGAAAACAAATACATATTTTCTCCGGCTTTTATTAAGCGAGCGTTTATTGGCTAACAATAGCGAGGCGTAATGCCGACATATTGAGCTGCATATTGCCTAGGGCATCTTTGCCCAGCAGGGTCTCTGCGTCAAAGCTTTCTAGCTCTGCGGGGCTGATGTGCGGGTTGCGGCTCATTAGCGCCTGCAGACGTTGGCGCTCGGCGCTGCGGTCACTTTGGTATTGCGCTAGTGCGGTGCTCACCCATTCTTTGGTAGCGGTTTCGGCCAAGCTCTCAACGTGCGGAATCATGCTGGTTAGACTGCTGCGCACTTCTCGCAACAAGGCTGGCATCACGGTCTTTTTAATGCCCTGCGCCAACTGATTTAATTTTTTGTGAGCAACATTGGCGGTGAGGTTGCGCTGCTGGTGGTCGATTACCAAGCGGAAACTCTGGGCGGGTAAATAGCGATGCAGTTGCAGCCACGGTGGCGCTTGTAGGCTGGGGCTGAAGAAGGCTTCTAATAGCAACGTGCCGGCTTTTAAGCCCTTAACGGCGATGGTGCACACAGTGGTGCTGCCAAAGTCGCTAGACATAATTAAGTCCATGCCGCCGCTGATCAGTGGGTGTTCCCAGCTGAAGTAGGCCATGTCTTCGCGGCTGAGCGCGCGGTCGCGGTCGAAGGTGCCGGTAATGCCGTCTTCTGGCAGGTGCGGAAAGGCCTCGGTAATCATGTGATCGCCAGGCCGTAAAATAACGGCGTTGTCGCTGTGGTCTTCGTGAACTAAACCAAACTGATCAGAGAGAATGCCAACATACTCGGCGAGGCTGTCGCTGCGCTGCTCACTTTCTAACGAAGTGATTAACTCGGCAGCGCGGGCGGGGTTGCAGGAGTTCAGTTCGAGCAAGCGGTTGCGACCATTGCGCAGGCTAAGCGCTAACTCTTCTGCTTTAACCGAGGCGCGGCTAATGAGATCGTCAAACGCGGACGTATTTTGTTTGCCGCCTAGCGCAGCGAGAAGCTCGCCACCAAATTCGAGCATGAGCGCGTTGCCAACGGTGCAGGGCTGGCTAAAAATAGCCAGCGCGTCACGGTACCAGCTCAGCAGTTTTTCTTGGCCGCTGTCTTGGTAGTAAGGCACATGAAGATTGACGTCGCCGAGTTGGCCGATACGGTCCAAGCGGCCAATGCGCTGCTCGAGCAGGTCGGGGTTCAGCGGGAGGTCGAACAATACCAAGTGCTGGGCAAACTGGAAATTGCGGCCTTCGCTGCCAATCTCGGAACAGATGAGCACTTGGGCGCCGTCTTCGGGGTCGGCAAAATACGCCGCGGCGCGGTCGCGCTCAATAAGGCTGAGCTCTTCAACGAATACCGCGCTGGCAATGCCGCGCCGCACGCGCAGCTGCAACTCTAAGTCGCGTGCGGTGTTCATGGTGCTGCAAATGAGCAGGACTTTTTCGTCGGGGTGTTGCAGTAAAAACCGTTCTACCCAAGCCACGCGGGGGTCGAGCTTAATCCACGTGTCGCCGAGCAGTAGCTCGGGGTGCAGGGCCGATTCTTCGTCGACGAGGGCGAGTGCCGCTTGGTATTCGGCGGGTGCATCCAGAGGGTGTTCGTGCAATACCCGCTGGGGGAAGCCGCCCACTGAGGCGCGTGTGTTGCGGAACAACATGCGGCCAGTACCAAAGCGGTCGAGTAAGTCGCGAACTACTTTTTCGATAAGCGTGGCGTCGGGCTTAGTCGCCAGTGCGGCGAGTTGCGCCGGTTCAAGTAATTCGCTGAGTTTGGCGGTGAAGTTCGAGTCTGCCAACGACTCGCTGGGGTGGTCGAGCAAGCCTTGGATCAGCTCGCTAATGCCCTCGTACTGGCTTTGTTCGGCGCGAAAAGCGTCAAGGCTGGGGTAGCGCGCTGGGTCGAGCAGTCGCAAACGGGCAAAATGGCCGTCGATTCCGGCGTTCTCTGGTGTCGCGGTGAGCAGCAATACGCTGGGTATTTCGGCGCTCAGGCGCTCAACTAATTGATATTCTGCAGAGCTACTGCCGTCTTCCTGCCAGTGCAGGTGGTGGGCTTCGTCAACCACTAGCATGTCCCAGCCCGCTTCCATAAGCTGGCCTTGACGGCGCTCGTGGCCGCTAATCCAGCTCAGTGGGCAAATAACCAGCTGGGCGTCTTCAAAAGGATTTTCTTCTTTTTCTTTGGATTCTTCTTCGTCAAAGAAAATGCTGCTTGGATCATCTTCGTATTGGTCTACCTGCCGACAGCGGGCTTCATTGAAAATACTGAATTTAAGATTAAAGCGGCGCAGCATTTCCACCAGCCACTGGTGTACGAGGCTGTCGGGTAGCAGAATCAGCACCCGCTTGGCGCGCTCCAAGAGCAGCAGCTGGTGAATGATAAGCCCAGCTTCAATGGTTTTGCCCAAGCCAACTTCGTCGGCCAGCAATACCCGCGGCGCGGCGCGGCTGGCAACTTCGGCGGCGATATAAAGCTGGTGGGGAAGCAATTGCACGCGAGGGCCAAGTAGGCCAAGGGTGCTGGCGGCCTTGCAGGTATTTTGTTGTTCTAGAGTCGCGGCGCGCAGTTCAAAGCGGCGGTGGTGTTCTACTTGGCCGGCCAGTAAACGTTCTTTGGCATTACTGAGCTTGATGTTGGCGCTCAGAATTTGTTCGGGTACAGGGTGGATGTCGCCATTTTCGTCTTCGGCAAAATACACGATGCAGCCACTGTTCTCTTGCTGCTCCTTAACCACCAGCCGGCCCTGACCTGGCACGTCAATATCATCGCCTACTTGAAACAGAACCCGCGACAGCGGCGCTGCGGCGGCGGCGTAGGTGCGCTCTTCTTCGGCGGCGGGAAAAGCGATAACAACACGACGGTTTTGGGCTTCTAGAATAATACCCAAACCAAGATCGGGTTCAGGGTTACTAATCCAGCGTTGGCCAGCAATAAAAATAGTAGACATAAATTTTAGGTACGGCTTGAAGTGTTGGGTGAGTTCAGGGCTTGCCAGCGGCAAAAGGCCTTGATTTCCGGAGTGCGAATGTTACGCATCAGTGGCCGCTAGGGAAAGGCTTAATACTGTAAATCTCACCATTGGCGGGACTTGGTTGCCGTAGGCGGGCTGAGTTTACGCAGCTAATTCACCGAGTTGCTGCGAATGTCGACTATTGTCCAATACTGCTGGCCCAGCACTGGGCTAGACTAGGGAAGATTATAAAAATTGCCGACTTTCGGTGTGGTGAGGGCAGGTGCAAGAAAATCAGTGGCTGGTGTTACTGGCGTTTATTTACGTTGGTTGTTTATTTGTAATTGCGTGGTGGGCAGATCGTCACACCCAGCGGCCGCCTGCATTGCGCGCCTTGATTTTCAGTTTGTCGCTGGCCGTGTATTGCAGCTCGTGGACTTTCTTTGGCGCGGTTGGCCAAGCGGTTAACGACGGCTGGTCTTTTGTGCCGATCTACTTGGGGCCAATTTTATTGTTTGTGTTGGCGTGGCCGTTTATTCGTCGTTTGTCGGTGGTGAGTACCCGCAATAGGGTGACATCGATTGCTGATTTTATCGGCTCGCGTTACGGCAAACATCAATTCCTTGCCGCCTTGGTGACCTTTATTGCTGTGGCGGGCAGTCTTCCTTATATAGCCTTACAGTTAAAAGCGGTGACTCAAGCGTGGTTAACCGTACAGCAGTTGTGGCAACCCAGTTTGGCGGCCAACCACAGTAATACCAGTTTTATAGCGGCGCTTATTTTAGTGGTGTTTACCGTGGCCTTTGGCACCCGAGTCGTCGACAAGCGCCACCGCCATCGGGGCTTGATGGCGGCGATCGCGGTGGAGTCGCTAGTGAAGCTTGCGGCGTTTGTTGCGGTGGGGGTATTTGCGCTAAGCGTGCTATTTTCGGCCAGCGAACGTGGTTTAGCGATAGATTACGGAAACTTGGCGACTTGGCCTGAGCCAGTTAATTTCATTACCCAGTTGGTGTTAGCGGCGGCGGCGATAGTGTGTTTGCCGCGTCAGTTTCACGTCATGATTGTCGAGCATCACAGCCGCCGCGATATGCGCAGTGCGCGTTGGATCTTTCCTGTTTATCTGGGTTTGTTTTGTGTGTTAATTGCGCCTGTGGCGCTGCTGGGGCAATCGCTGTTAGAGGGTGTGGCGCAAGACGGTGGCGGCGCAGATATGTTTGTGGTGTCGGCGCCACTGGCGGCGGGTAGCACTAGCTTTGCAATTATCGCGTTGTTGGGGGGACTGTCGGCGGCGACAGGGATGGTGATTGTTGCCTGTGTGACCTTGTCGGTGATGATTTGCAATGAGTGGATGGTACCGCTTTGGCAGTATTTTAATCGTGCACACAGCATTAACGCTCGCTGGCTGCAAACGGTGCGGCGCGGCGCAATAGCGGCGGTGCTGCTGGCGGCGTGGTTATTAGAACAGCAATTAAGTAATCGCGGGGGGTTGGCGTCTTTAGGCTTGCTGTCGTTTGCGGCGGCGGCGCAATTACTACCTGCTATTATTGCGGCTCTGTATTGGCCGCGAGCGCATTCGCGGGGGGTTATCACCGGCCTATTTGTTGGTGGCACGCTGTGGTTCTATTGCCTGTTACTTCCCGCTTTGTTGGGGCACGGTCATCCGCTATTAGCGCAGGGCTTATTTGAGCTGGCGTGGCTGCGCCCGCAGGCCTTGCTGGGTATTGATTTTCTCGATCCGCTTACTCATGGCGTGTTCTTTAGCTTATTACTTAACTGCCTGAGCCTAGTGTTGGTGTCGGTGTTGAGCCGGTTTCGGGTTATCGAATTGCGGCAAGCGCGGGCTTTCACTCAGCTGAGTTTGGGGCGGGGTTATCAAAAAGCTGATTTTGAACTAACAAAAATTGAGAGCTGGCAGTTGCAGCGCATGCTCACCCCGCTACTCGGCCGTACCCGTAGCCAGCAGTTGTGGCAGCGCTTTGAACAGCGAGTAGGGCAGCGCTTATTGCCGAATGATCCGGTGCCGCGCTTTGTAGTAAAAGATGTTGAAGCCGCCTTGGCGGCGATTGTTGGTGCGGTGTCGGCGCACCGCACCTTGGACTTATTGCAGCGTAAAAAGCCTTTGCAGCTCGATGAGTTCGTACTTTTAATTGGCGACAGCTCCAAGCAATTGCAGTTTGGCCAAGACTTGCTGCAAATTACCTTAGAGACGGTGCCGCAGGGTATTAGCGTAGTCGATGCCAATTTAGATTTGGTGGCGTGGAATAGCCGCTATATCGAGTTATTCGGTTTTCCCGAGCGGCTACTCTATATCGGCTGCCCCATTGCCAAGGTTTACCAGTTCAATGCAGAGCGCGGTTATCTGCAAAATGCCGACTCCGATGTGGACGGCGCGATTGCGCGGCGCTTGGATTTATTAAGTAATGGCAAGCCGTATCGAATTGAACGGGTGTTACCCAATGGCACGGTGATCGAAATTTGCGGCACGCCTATGGCGCGGGGCGGCTATGTCACCACCTACACTGATATTAGTGAATATCGGCGCATGTTCAATGCCTTGGACGAGGCTAAACAACAATTGGAGCAGCGGGTTATTGAACGAACCTCGGCATTGGCGCAGGCCAATGATTCACTGGCTAACGAGAATCAAGCCCGCGCAAAAATCGAGCGGGAATTAAACACGGTTTACGCCAGTAAAAGCCGTTTTCTTGCGGCGGCGAGTCACGATTTATTGCAGCCGATAAGTGCTGCGCGCCTGTTTACCGCGGCCTTGGCTCACCGCACTAAAGGCACTGAAATGGCCGCCGATGTTGGGCATATCGATTCGGCTCTTGTGGGGGCGGAAAACTTAATTACCTCGCTGCGCGAGATTGCCCGACTGGACTCTGGCAACCTCAAGCTTGATCGCCGCGACTTTTGCGTGCGCGACATCCTTGAGCCTCTTGCCCGCGAGTGTGGCCTCATCGCCGAGCAAAATGGCTTGGCGATGCGTTATCGGCCTTCAGATGTGTGGGTGTATAGCGACCGGCAGCTATTGCGTCGAGTGGTGCAGAACTTTCTGGCCAATGCCCTGCGCTACACCCGCTCCGGAGGGGTGTTGCTGGGGTGTCGGCGCCGTGGCGACAATATTGTTATTCAGGTGTGGGACACGGGACCTGGCATCTCTGAGCGGGATCAGCAGCGGGTCTTTGATGAGTTTGAACGCGCGCCCAGTGCGGCTCACAACGATTCTGAAAAGGGCTTGGGGCTGGGCTTGTCGATAGTGCAACGCATCAGCGGCTTACTCGGTCACGCTGTGACTCTTCACTCCACTGAAGGTCGCGGCAGTGTGTTTGCCATCGAGCTGCCTATTGGCCAGCGTCAGGAAGGGTTGATTCAAAGCCCAAGCCTCGATTTGGAATCAGAATTGGCGGGGCTGCGTGTTTTGTGTATCGACAATGAGGTTGGTATTCGCGCCGGCATGGAGGCCCTACTCGGCCAATGGGGCTGTCGGGTGTTTAGTGCAGCACACCTTGGCGAGGTGCTGGGCCAGTGGCGCTTGGAAGCGGCGCCAGATATTGTGCTGGCCGATTTTCATTTAGATAAAGATGAAACCGGCTTGGATTTGCTGCAGGCCTTAAATTACCACTGGCATACGCACTTACCGGCGGTGGTGATCAGTGCCGACAACAGTCCAGAAGTGCGCGCTCAGGTCGAAGACGCCGGTTATCGGTTTTTGTCTAAACCCGTTAAACCTGCCGCCTTGCGCGGGGTGGTGCGCCAGCTATTACTGCGTCACTAGTGTAATTGTCTGCTAGCTAAGCGGCTGAGAACTGACGTCTAATTGGCCAAAGGCTAAGGCGGCTTGGGTGCGCGAATGAACACCGAGTTTGCGAAAAATTTCGGTGACGTGGGCTTTTACCGTGGCTTCGGTAACATTGAGCTCATAGGCTATTTGTTTGTTTAAGAGGCCCTGAACGAGCAGGGTCGCCACCCGAAATTGCTGGGGAGTTAGGCTGGCGATGTCGCTGGCCATTTTCTGTTCTTTGCTGTCTTGCCCCGCTTGGTAGTTAACGCCCTCTGGCAACCAGCGCTCGCCACTAATAACGGCATTGATCGCAAGGCTGATAGTGTCGGCTTGACTACTTTTGGGTAAAAATCCCGCGGCGCCGTGATCAATAGCGCGACACATCACCTCGGGAGTTTCGCTGGCCGAAATCACCATCACCGGAATTTCTGGGTAGTGAGCTTGCAGATGTATCAAGCCACTAAAGCCTTGCGCGTCGGGCATATGCAAATCGAGCAAGATGAGATTGCTATTCGTATTGCTGGTCAGCAGGGTTTGCAATTCGGCTATCGACGCCACCTCGGTAACAAGGCAGCCGCCAAAACTGTGGCCGAGGGTAGATTTAAGCGCGGCTCGAAATAAAGGGTGGTCGTCGGCAATGATAAATCGCTGGGTGTTCATCTGACGCCTTTTTTATTAATTTGCTTTGGCAGCAGTGTATACAAAAAGACGCTGAATTACAGGGCAAAACCACAACGCAAGTCTTGGGGTAACGGTCTGACATTATTGCATCGCAGGCCATAGGCGCCTTATCTAAACATTAGCCTGATTTGCTCGGGAGTAGAATTAGACCTTGGTCTAGGGTGAAAAGCGTACAGAATTATGCGCGACTAGACTTTAGTCTATACATGACTAATGGCTAATACCGCGGGTTGATTAGTGAGCCTATAAATTTCGTGTCATTTCCGATACGAGTGAGTTCACTATGATTAAGAATAAAAAATTGACTCTGGCTACCGTCATTAGCCATCCACCGAGGTCGAGCTTAATTGCCGGTTTGGTTTTTGCAGCGCTACCCTTGTCGGTTGTTGCTGAGCAAATGACAGCCGAAACATTAGAGCAGCGAGTTGCGCGCTTAGAGCAGGCTCTTGCGAAAAAAGAGGCCTCTGCAAAGCCGGTGCTGGCTCAAGGCGCAACAGAGTACGCCTTTGGCGGTTATATAAAACTCGACGCCATCGCCAGTCAATACAGTGACGGCGAGCGCGCACTGGCGGGGGTGGGTGATGATTTTTTGGTTGCATCGGTGATTCCTGTTGGTGGCGAATCCGGTGACACCAATCTTGATATGCAGGCCAAGCATTCGCGTATTTGGTTTAAAACGACTACTGCAACCGAGGTTGGTACGGTCGGTAGCTACATCGAAATGGACTTTGGCGTGAACCAAATTGGCGATGAGCGTATTAGCAACTCGTCTGCGTCACGAGTTCGTCACGCCTTTTTGAGCTGGCAGTACGATGCCAATAGCTCTTTGCTGGCGGGGCAAACGTGGAGTACTTTTTTTAATGTGGGCAGCTTGCCCGATACCCTCGATTTTGTAGGTCCCGTGGGCACTTTGTTTGAGCGGCAGGCGCAAGTGCGCTGGACTCACACCCTGAACAGCGCTAGTTCGCTGATGTTTGCGCTAGAAAATCCCTCTAGTGGTTTGTATGGCGAAAGTGGTTCTGCGGCCGGCGCCAGTGCTTACGATGATAATGCTCTGCCCGATATGGTGTTGCGCTATAACGGCAAATCTGGCGATTTTAGCTATAGCCTTTCGGGCTTGTTGCGAGAAGTCGCTTACAAGCAAAACTTCAGCAATAGTCAGGCGCAGTCGGTTGTCGGCGACGACAGTGTTTACGGCTATGGCCTAAGTTTTGCCGGTGTTTGGCAGCTAGGCGTCGATGACATTCGCGTGCAGCTCAATGCCGGTAATGCCTTGGGGCGCTATGTTGGTTTGCAAACCTATCGCGATGGCGTGATTGAAGACAGCGGTGAAATTGATTTAATCGATTCCATTGGTGGCTATGTCGCTTACCGGCATTTTTGGGCGCAGAAGTGGCGCAGTAGTTTGGTGCTGTCGGCAAGCTCGGCTGATAACCCCGATTCGGTTGCGGATACCACAGCGGCGTCTTACCAAAGTGCCCATGCCAATTTGGTGTACGCACCAATCGCGGCGCTGAATTTTGGTGTTGAATATATTCATGCCAGTAAAACGATTGAGCGGCCAGTAAATGGCGACGATAGCGGCGATCTAGATCGCCTGCAATTTAGTGCTAAATACACGTTTTAATATTAAATGTTGCCAATCGACTAAGGTCGAATGGTGGGTTTGCGACTTAGCTATAATGCTTGAGCTAATTAAAAGTATAAGACGGTATAAGACGAAAATAACAGGAGAATAACAATGGCGTTTCATTCGAAAGAACTAGCAAAAGCCTACTGGCGAGAAAACATAAAGCTCTTACTCAGCTTGCTGTTTATCTGGGCCTTGGTGTCTTTTGGTTTTGGGATCCTATTTGCGGATGCACTCAATAACTTCCATTTTTTCGGCTTTAAATTGGGGTTTTGGTTTGCTCAGCAAGGGGCGATTTACACATTTGTGGTGCTGATTTTTGTATACGTATACAAAATGAATCGGCTCGATGAAAAATACGATGTCCAAGAAGACTAGGGGTGAATGATGGATATTAGAACTTGGACATTCTTAATAGTCGGGCTCAGCTTTGTGCTGTATATCGGTATTGCAATTTATTGCCGTGCGGGCTCCACCAAGGAATTTTACGTAGCGGGGGGCGGCGTTCACCCAATTGTTAATGGCATGGCGACGGCAGCGGACTGGATGAGTGCAGCGTCGTTTATATCAATGGCGGGCCTTATTTCCTTTATGGGTTACGACGGCGCTGTCTATTTAATGGGCTGGACTGGCGGCTATGTGTTGTTAGCGCTGTGTTTGGCGCCGTATCTGCGTAAATTTGGCAAATTTACGGTGCCGGACTTTATTGGCGACCGCTACTATTCGCAAACTGCGCGAACCGTTGCCGTTATCTGCGCGATCTTTGTGTCTTTCACTTATGTGGCAGGGCAGATGCGTGGGGTTGGCGTGGTATTCAGTCGCTTCCTTGAAGTAGACATTACCACTGGCGTGTTCCTAGGCATGGCAATTGTGTTCTTTTACGCCGTACTCGGTGGCATGAAGGGCATCACCTATACCCAGGTCGCGCAATACTGCGTGTTGATGATGGCCTATTTGGTGCCGGCAATCTTTATCTCGATCATGATTACGGGTCATGTTATTCCCCAGTTTGGCTTTGGCGCGACCTTGGCCGATGGTTCGGGGGTGCATCTGCTCGACAAGCTCGATGGCTTGTCGGCCGAACTCGGGTTTGCCGCCTACACCAGTGGGACGAAGTCGACGATTGATGTGCTGTTTATCACTGCAGCATTGATGGTGGGTACGGCGGGTTTGCCTCACGTGATTGTGCGCTTCTTTACCGTACCTAAGGTGAAAGACGCGCGTAAGTCTGCGGGCTGGGCGTTGATCTTTATTGCGGTGCTTTACACCACAGCACCCGCGGTTGCCGGTTTTGCACGGCTGAATATGATCAACACCATTAACGGTGCCGATAGTCAGGGTACTGAGTACAGTGAAGCGCCGACGTGGGTGACCAACTGGGAGAAAACCGGCTTAATCGGCTGGGAAGATAAAAACGAAGATGGCCGTATGTTCTACTCCGGTGATGAGCGCAACGAGATGCATATCGATCGGGATATTATGGTCTTGGCCAATCCTGAGATTGCCGATCTTCCCGCTTGGGTGATTGCCCTAGTCGCAGCTGGTGGCGTTGCTGCAGCCTTGTCTACCTCGGCGGGTTTGCTACTGGTTATCTCAACGTCGATCTCCCACGATTTGCTGAAGCGAAATCTGATGCCGAATATATCGGACAAAATGGAGCTTCGTTATGCACGTAGTGCGGCAGCGGTGGCGGTGTGTATCGCTGGCTACCTGGGGATAAATCCGCCAGGCTTTGTCGCCCAAGTGGTGGCTTTTGCCTTTGGCTTGGCGGCATCGAGCTTTTTCCCTGCCATCATCCTCGGTATCTTTTATAAACGCATGAATAAATACGGTGCAATAACGGGCATGGTTAGTGGCCTCTTGTTTACCGCTACGTATATCGTGTATTTCAAATTCATCAATCCTGCGGCCAGTGTGCCTGAGAATTGGTGGTTTGGGGTGTCGCCAGAAGGTATTGGTACCTTAGGTATGATTGTTAACTTTGCGGTGGCCGCTGTGGTGTGCCATTTAACACCGGCACCGCCGCAAGATGTACAGGATATGGTAGAAAGTATTCGCTATCCTCAGGGCGCGGGAGAGGCTCACGCACATTAAGTTTGATTGCTAGGTTAAGTTGAGAATGCCTAGCAAGTTTTGATAGTCGTGAAAGCCACTACCTATTATTGGTAGTGGCTTTTTTTATGCCTGATAGAAGAGCTGCAAGGATGTAAAGTTTTCAATTCTTGTTGTTGTGATGTTTGGTGAATTTTAAGTGCGCAGAGCTTGCGTTACATTTTATGTTAAATATGTATTTAATTTTTTTATTTTGGTCGTAATTTATTAAATTTATATAAAAGTGTCGCCGTTAGGTAACAGTTTTAAGATAAATCATAGGTGTAAAATTGATATGGAGCGCAGAGCTAATAAAAAAACACATTAGCACTTGCCTAGTAGTTCCTAAGGTCTTAGTGTTGCGTTCTTGCAGTGAACGCTGTGAATAAAATGAATAAATATTTTTGCCTTGTCGGTCCTCTTTTTTTATGCTCATGACCTAGTTTTTCTTGGTTTTGTCGCCGCTTTATATTGGCTTTGAAATTAGTAAGGTCATGTTCTTGAGTGAAAAGATAAAGTGCGGTGAAGGCAGCTGTCGGAGAAGCACTTTATGATAACAATATGTAAAAAAATTATATTATTTTCAATAATTTCTGTGTCATCTACACTGATTTTCGCGGCCCCACTAAACAATTTAAAATCATTTCAGATTGAGTCGCTGATTGCCGGAGATGACGGCCCCGGCGGTAGATATTACTCGTGGCGGGCTTTTAGTAGTGGTGCTCACGATCGAATTCAGGATATTGCTGTCGAGCAGCGTAGCGGTAGTAAAGTATTGTCGGCGTATTTCAAGGATACTGGTCGCCGCTGGGTGTATTTGGGTACCCGAAAGAGCGGCGTAATTCATCGCAGTTATTTCGATTTGCTCAATGGAAATGTAGGGGAGGCAAGCGCCGACCACAGTCCCGCGGTCACGTGGATTGGGGGCGGCTGGTATCGGGTGAGCATTGCTTATAATGCTGAGAATGTCACCAGCGTACATTTGGGTATTGCTGGGTATAATGGCAGCCCTTATTTTAAAGGCCAGCCCGGTGTTGATAGGGTGTACTTGTCGGCGCCAGACATCAGTGATGTCCAAGAAAGAGCCGACAGCCCTGTTGCGGCTAACCCTGCGACGAGCAGCCCGAGTGTCAGAGCCTCGCAGAAAGGGCTGTGGGTATGGCGAGCTGACCCAGTGCTTAATGTTGAAAAACGCACAGAACTGTTAACGTTTATGCTTAATAAGGGGCTCGATACCGCTTATATCGATGCCCGCATTCCAGTGCTCAATAATCACTATATGCTTTCGGAGTTTATCCGCACCTTTAACTCTCGGGGTATTGCGGTTGAACTTATGTTTGGTAAGCCTGAGTGGGTACTGCGTGAAAACCATCACGAAGTGCTGAACCTAATTGATCAGGCGATTGAGTATAGTCGGCGCAACCCTGACGCTCGGCCCACGGCAATTCATCTGGATATAGAAGCGCACCTAGTTTCGCAGTGGCCGGAACAGCGGGATTGGGTCGCAAATCAATTATTAGATTTAATGGCCGAGGCCCGTAGCCGCACGGCAGTCGTCGGCTTGCGATTGGTTGCCGATATGCCTGTGTGGTGGGATAGCTTTACCGTGAGTCGTTATGGGAATTCGCGGCCCCTGCATCAATTGATAATCGACGCAAGTGATCGTGTTGCGCTGATGGATTATCGCGACACTGAGCAGCGGATTATCAATGATGCCAATGATGAGTTGCGTTATGCGTCTAGTCAGAACAAACAGGTGGTGCTCGGTGTTGAAACAATGTGCATACCGCCAGAGTTGATCACCTTTTGCGAAGAGGGCAGCGCAAATATGGAATATGTGTTGCAGCGGGTGCACGGTCAGCTTCCCCCTAGTCACCCGAGCTACCAGGGTTTTGCCGTGCATCACTATGAGTCTTACCGCACTATGCGGCGCTAATGGCGATGGTGCTAAGTATTTACTAGGCTCAACGCTGATTTAGGGTCGCCTTCCAAATAATATTGGTTGGGTCTGGGGCTGCTAGTTTGCAGGGGCTGCCGTCAAGTAAACGCCGATTTTCCGCTTATTATGCGTGCGCAGGGTAACATGCCGACCTGCCGCAGTTTATGATGTGTGAATCAGTTTGCTTGGGGTTGGTAATGGCAATAGATTTAGATGAGCTACTCCGGTTTGTAGAGACGGTATTGACGGCCAATAAGGGTGATCATTTCACTACTCTGGGGATCTGTCCGGAATATGTTGAGCATCACCATGTTGGTGTTTCGATGCCTTATCGGGAAGCATTGATTGGCGACCCCGACACCGGTGTTATACACGGTGGCGCGATTACTGCCTTATTAGACACCTGTTGCGGCTTCGCTGCGGCGACCGCCTTAGACGATTTGGCGATGACCCCAACCATTGATTTGCGCATAGACTATATGTGTGCGGCGACACCAGGCAAAACGGTGTATGCCGACGCCGAGGTTTACCGAGTTACCGAGAGTGTTATCTTTGCTCGCGCAGCGGCCCATCATGGCGATCGCCAGCGGCCCATCGCCACGGCTATTGGCAATTTTTTCCGTATGGATTCTGAGCTGTTTACCGATATGCGCCGAGAGTTTAGGGCGGCACAAGCCGCTAAAATAGAGGGCGGTAATCGTGGATAAAGTAGCGCTGCAAGCGCGGATAGACGCTGTTCCCTATGCGCAAACCCTTGGTTTGCAAATGGGCGATGAGGACGGGTGCTTTTTATTGCCAGTTAAAAAGAGCAATATTGGCAACCCCATGCTGCCAGCCATACACGGCGGCGCTATTGCGGGCTTTATGGAATTGTCGGCCATGATTCATGTGCTCACCCAGAGTGAGAGTGACGCGATCCCAAAAGTCATCGATTTTTCGGTGGATTATGTTCGTGCGGGGAAGTACCAAGAGACCTACTCGCGTTGTAAGTTGGTTTATCTGGGTCGCCGCATGATCAATGTCAGCGTTTGTGCGTGGCAGGAGGATGAGGCCTCGCCGATTGCGATGGCGAGGGCACAGTTTTTGATTAAAGAATAATTGCGCCTTAGTGCTAGTGAAAAGCCGCCATCACAACTTCAAAGCCGATCAACAGAATAACGATCCACTCTAGAAAAACACTGTGGCTGTGGTTTTGCTCGTCAGCCAGTATTTCTAAAAGCTCGTGTATGGTGCCCAGCTTTTGCGATAATACGTCTACCCTCGGTTTAATATCGAGATAGCGCGCGAGCTGCATATAGGTTGATTCTAAGTTTGGGTGCTCCCAGAAAAATTCTGGGGTATCGAGCAAGCCATAATGCAAAATAATATCGCTTTTGGCAGCGAACAGGCGGCCGCGAATTTTGGCCAGTTCTTTGCGCCGCAGGGGAATTTTACCCTTTTCTGCTAGGGTTGCCGGTATATGTGCGGTGGCTTTGATATTGTCCAACACCATGGTTTCGAACACGATCAGCTGGGTAGACTGGGCCAGCGCGTGAGATACCGCCAACCTGAGCAGATGGTCGTCGCCAGGTAGCGATATTTGGTCGCCGCGGACGCTGAGCTGCTCGGCGTTCAAGGTGAACTGAAATAGCTCGCGGCCGCGTTTGGTTGATTCCAGCAGAATATAAGGTGTCACGCGTTTTATGAGTAGCTGTTGGTCGTCGTCGGACACGGCCCAAAATACCACAATACCGTATTGAAACAGCCAAGCTTCGCCAGACGCGGTGGGCACGTGATAGGCGTCGCGATAGCGGGTGAATTCATATGGCGCAAGGGCCGCGCTTTCAAGCTCTGGTATTTGGAATGCGTCACCCAGGTTGATAACGCTAATCGTTGAATTGCAAAATGGCATATTGCCACCTCGTGCGGGGCGCGCCGGCCGGTCGGAAAGTGGCAGGATGCCACTGGCCGCGCATCATATTCGCAGTCTATTTTTTAGGCAATATTTATTGATCGATTTTTGAACAAAATTGGGCATAAAAAAAGGGGCCCTTGTGAGGCCCCTTCGCTGTGCTGAAAATGCGTTTTTTAAACGATTTTCTTCATTGCAGTCATGTAACCGCGCAGTCTGCGGCCAACAACTTCAACTGGGTGGTTGCGAATCGCCGCGTTAACGGTGATCAGCTCTTGGTTGTCTACACCGAGGTCTTTAGTGTTCAGCCCTTTACCGATGATGTCGGTAGATACCTTGCTCATGAAGTCTGCTAGCAGTGGGCGGCAAGCGTGATCGAACAGGTAGCAGCCGTATTCAGCGGTGTCTGAAATGACAACGTTCATCTCATATAGCTTGCGGCGGGCAATCGTGTTAGCGATCAGTGGCGTTTCGTGCAGCGACTCGTAGTAAGCAGACTCTGGCTCCATGCCGGCAGCAACCATGCACTCAAACGCGAGTTCTACACCGGCTTTACACATGGCAACCAGCAAAATACCGTGGTCGTAGTACTCTTGCTCGCTGATTGCGACATCGCCAGCAGGGGTCTTTTCAAAGGCTGTTTCTGCGGTGGCAGCGCGCCAAGCGTGCAGGTTTTTGTCGTCGTTCGCCCAATCTTCCATCATGGTCTTAGAGAAGTGGCCGCTGATGATGTCGTCTTGGTGCTTTTCGTACAGCGGGCGCATGATGTCTTTCAGCTCTTCGGCCAAATCAAAGGCTTTGATTTTGGCAGGGTTGCTAAGACGATCCATCATATTGGTGATGCCGCCGTGCTTCAGGCCTTCGGTTACTGTTTCCCAACCGTACTGAATCAGCTTAGAGGCGTAGCCCGCGTCGATGCCTTGCTCAACCATTTTGTCGAAGCACAGGATCGCGCCAGTTTGCAGCATGCCGCAAAGAATGGTCTGCTCGCCCATGAGGTCAGACTTAACTTCAGCAATTGGTGACGATTCCAGAACACCGGCGCGGTCGCCGCCAGTACCAGAAGCCAGTGCCTTGGCAATTGCCATGCCTTCGCCTTTAGGGTCGTTTTCACGGTGAACAGCGATCAGGGTTGGAACACCAAAGCCGCGCTTATATTCTTCGCGTACTTCAGTGCCTGGGCATTTCGGGCACATCATCACAACGGTGATGTCTTTACGGATTTGCATGCCTTCTTCAACCAAGTTGAAGCCGTGGGCATAATCTAGGCAAGCGCCTTCTTTCATTAACGGCATAACGGCGTTAACAACTGGAGTGTGCTGCTTGTCTGGCGTCAGGTTCATAACAACGTCAGCAGTCGGGATCAGTTCTTCGTAAGTGCCAACCGCAAAACCGTTCTCAGTAGCATTTTTCCAGCTCTGACGCTTTTCGGCGATAGCTTCAGCGCGGAGCGTATAAGACACGTCCAAGCCAGAGTCGCGCAAGTTAAGACCTTGGTTAAGGCCCTGTGAACCACAACCGATAATGACAATTTTTTTGCCTTTCAGGTATTCGCAGCCGTCAGCGAATTCACTGCGATCCATAAAACGGCATTTGCCGAGTTCTTGTAGCTGAAGGCGTAGCGGCAGGCTATTGAAGTAATTCTGGCCCATGATTCTCTCCTGATAGGTATGTAAAATTGGTCTGCGGGCAGGTGCTATCCCACAATGGCGGCCACTTTAGCATCGCTTGTATGTTGCGTAAAATGATATATAGTTGACGCTATGTTGCATAATACGCAATACGCTTGATGGGAGACGGGAGATGCTAAGGCTGCGAATATATAGCGGGGTTTCAGTCGAGCGGCGCGCGTTACGCGCCTGTCCGCGATCTTTTGCGTTTTCCGTCTCCCATCAGGCGTTCTGCGTAGCCTGCGCGTCTCCCGTCTCCCGTCTAGCATTTAGCGTTCGTTGCGCGTTTACCGTCTCCCGTCCAGCGTCTCCCGTGCAATGAACCTCAAAGAACTCCAAACCTTCATCCATCTCAGCCAATCCCTGCACTTTGGCCGCACCGGCGAGGCCATCCATCTCAGTGCTTCAGCGGTAAGCCGCTCGGTGATGCGTTTAGAGGAGCAGGTTGGTGTTTCCTTGTTCGAGCGAGATAATCGTCGTGTTCAGTTGACCGCCGCAGGTCGGGAATTTCTGCGCTATGCTGAACAGGCGGTGGTGAATTGGCAGTCGATTATTCAGCGCCTGCACGTGCACAGCGAAACCTTGCAGGGGGAGTTGGGTTTATTTTGTTCGGTTACGGCGTCTTATAGTGTGCTTAGTAATATTCTTGAGGTGTTTCGGCAGCGCTATCCTGCTATAGAATTGAAGCTGCATACTGGTGATCAGGCGGATGCCATTGAGCGGATTGCCGAGGGTGGGGAGGATTTGGGTATTACCGCCAAGCCAAAGCAGTTGTCGCCGCGCTTGCAGTATCAAGAGTTAACGCGCTCGCCGCTGCGATTGTTGGTGCCTAATATTCCCTGCGCGGTAAATGAGCAGATCGCTGCGGCAGGGGAGGTGTTGTCGCCGCAAATCTTGGCGAGTCTGCCCTTTATACTGCCTGAACGGGGGGTGGCGCGGACCTTAATAGAGCAGTGGTTTCGGCAAATGCAAATTAAACCCAGTGTTTACGCTCAGGTCAGCGGTCATGAGGCGATAGTTAGCACTGTGGCGCTCGGGCTGGGGATTGGTGTGGTGCCAGAGCTGGTTCTGGCAACGAGCTTTTTGCGGGAGCGGGTGCGGGTGATTCCGGTGGAGCCAGCTTTGCCAATGATGGAGATTGGGGTGGTGGTCTTGCAGCAACGATTGAGTAATCCGCTGGTCAAAGCGTTCTGGGATTGCGCTAGGTCATCGTACAGTCAGCGCATTTAATTTATGATGCCTCTCTTTTATAAGTCTTATTTAACGAATCGGGAACGCTATGACTGAACAACAGGGCAACGACAAGCCGAAATCGCCGTTTGACACGGAAGCCTTGCTGCTAATTGACGACCATGAGGAAGAAGTCTCGGTCAATGGTAAAACTGAGCGTAAGCGTGGCATTTACTTGCTGCCCAATCTTTTTACCACCGCGGCACTGTTTGCCGGATTTTTCGCCATCATCTCTGGCATGCACGGCAATTTTGAAAATGCCGCTATCGCTATTTTTGCCGCCATGATATTTGATGGTTTAGATGGCCGAGTTGCGCGGCTGATGAACGCCCAAAGTAAATTTGGTGCAGAATACGATAGCCTGTCCGATATGGTGTCCTTTGGTGTGGCGCCGGCGTTGGTGGTGTTTAGTTGGGCGCTGGTCGACTTAGGTAAATTTGGTTGGGCAGTGTCTTTTATCTATGTTGCTTGCGCGGCCCTGCGTTTGGCGCGCTTTAATACCCAAATTGACACGGCAGATAAAAACTACTTTACCGGTCTGGCGAGCCCTGCCGCCGCGGCGGTCATGGCAGGCTTGGTATGGGTTTGCGCTGAAGAAGGCTGGGTAGAGAAAGGTGTGCATTTCGAACTGGAGGTGTTTGCCGGTATCTTGATGGCCGTTTGCGGAATCTTGATGATTTTGAATGTGCGCTACAGTAGCTTTAAAGGTATCGACTTCCGTGGTCGGGTGCCGTTTGTGGTGATGATCGTTGTTGTGCTCATTTTTGGTCTGGTATCTGTGGATCCTGCGCGGGTCTTATTGGCAGCAGCCCTGATCTACGCGCTGTCTGGTCCCGTACAGGCCGTCTATCGCCGATTTAAGTGAGCCATTTGTAACATCGCGGTATCTGGCGCATCTAAAGAGGAGAAACTAATCCTTGGGGAGTTTGCGCCATGATTATCCGTTCGCCTTCAGATATACCCAGTAGCGAGATTACGCCGGAAGGCATTTATCTTCAGCGTCGCCAGTTTATGCAAAGCATTGGTGTGGGCGCTGCGCTGGCGGGCTTGGGTTTGCCACTGGCCAGTGTCGCCGCAACCAAGCCCGAGCTGGCTGCGCTTAATTACCAGTCGGTAGTTGCTAAATCAGATAATCCTTTTTATACCGATGAGAAGATGGCCTCGTTTACCGATGCTAGTACTTATAATAACTATTACGAATTTGGGACCGACAAGTCTGACCCCGCACGCTATGCGGATTCGCTGACGACCGACCCTTGGTCGGTAGTAATAGAAGGTGATGTAGCCAAGCCTGGTAAATACCCCCTGGAAGACATCATGAAACTCATGACCTTAGAGGAGCGTATCTATCGATTACGCTGCGTTGAGGCGTGGTCGATGGTTATTCCTTGGGTGGGGTTCCCTCTGGCGGATCTTCTAAAAATGTTTGAACCGAGCTCAAATGCTAAATACGTGGAATTCACCACATTGTCCCGGCGCAGTGAAATGCGGGGGCAGCGCTCGTCTTTTAGTGTCATCGATTGGCCCTACACCGAAGGATTGCGCATCGACGAGGCCATGCATCCGCTCGCATTTATGAGTGTGGGCATGTATGGCAAGGTTCTACCTAATCAGAATGGCGCGCCTATCCGGCTGGTGGTGCCATGGAAATACGGTTTTAAGAGTATTAAATCCATTGTGAAAATTCGTTTTACGGCGGTTAAGCCTAAGACCAGCTGGCAGGCCATAGCGCCAAGTGAATACGGTTTTTACGCAAACGTGAATCCCGATGTCGATCATCCGCGCTGGACTCAGCGCTATGAGCGCCGCTTGCCGGGCAGTTTGCTGAGCCCTAATCGTATTAAAACCCAAATGTTCAATGGCTATGGTGAGCAGGTTGCGGGTCTGTATAAAGATATGAACTTGCGGCGCAACTACTAATGGCGAACGATGCCTTGCTTGGGTCACGTTTGGCCAAACCGGTATTGCATCTGCTTTGTTTGCTGCCCCTTATCTATATAGTTTGGGCAGCGCTAAGTGAGAGCCTCGGCACTGATCCAGTTAAAGCGCTATTACTGATGACCGGTGAGTGGTCGATTCGACTATTGTTAGTTACCTTGGCGGTTACGCCTCTGCGGCAATGGTTGAATATGCCGAAGCTGATTCGCTTTCGGCGCATGCTGGGTTTGTATGCGTGGTTTTATGCCAGCCTGCACTTTTTAGCTGTGCTTACTTATCTGTTTGGCTGGGATTGGGATATTGCGCTAGAGGAGTTGTCTGAGCGGCCCTACATAATAGTAGGTTTTTTGGCGTGGCTATTTATGTTGCCCTTAGGTGTGACTTCTAATGCTAAAGCGATCCGTGCGCTTGGCCGAAATTGGAAGAAAGTCCATAAGCTGATTTACTTTGTTGCTGTGCTCGCTTGGGTGCATGTTTTCTGGCAGGTCCGCTCGAGTTACTTCGACGCAGTGCTGTACGGCGCCCTTATATTGATGCTGTTTTACCCCCGTTTAAAGAAAGTTTGCGAAACTCGTTGACTCCCAAGCTGGCGTCTCTATAATGCGCCTCCTCAACTGCTGACGCGGACTTCACCGAGGTGAGGGAAGCAGCAAAACGAAGCGGTTGAGGTGGTAAGAAAGTTTAAAAAACTACT
>NZ_JBFRYA010000026.1:0-21083 GCF_040892635.1 Zhongshania guokunii
AAAAAGGTCGGTGAAGAGAATCAATCACTGGCATGATCGCCGCGTAGGGCTGCAGAATAAGGTCTGTCCTTAGAACGAGAAAGTAAGCTTAATGGCGTGAGGTGTACTAATCCTAAGTAGTTTGATTTTGATATGAGGCAATACGACCGGCCAAGATAGTTGACGCCAGACAAGCCACTTAGGCAGTAGTGCGTAGGGGGATTACCATAGCGTATTCTACTCATTAAAAACACGTCCACCACTTTGTTTTTTCAAATAAAAATAAAGAAAAACAGGAGTGACGAACAACGACATTATTGTTGCGACTACAGTACCAAAAACAAGCGAAAGACCTAGACCACTAAACAGCGGATCCTTTATTAATACCGCGCTACCAAGAAATATCGACGCCGCTGTAAGAACTATTGGCCTAAGACGAGATACAGTGCATTCGATCACCGCTGACTTTAATTCTCGGCCATTCCGTAACGACTCAAAAACAAAATCAAAAATAAGAAGCGAGTTTCTAACAACAACTCCCGCTATTGCAATTACACCTATCATTGACGTCGACGTAAAAAGCTCAGAAAATATCCAATGAGCCGGAAAAATACCAATCAGAGAAAATGGAATTACGGCCATAGCGATCAACGGGATAGCAAATGATTTATAATAATAAACTAACAACACATATATGAGCACCAAAGATATAAACAGCGCAAAAAACATTTCTTCAAAAGCCTGTAAAACCTGGTCATACGCACCATCCCAGTGCATCACTCCGACGGACTGAGCGCCATCATTTACAGAAGATACAATGCCATCGCCATTGACACGATAACTCTTATCAATACCTTCCTTTTTAAGCCTACTAGATATATCTAAAACGCCATACAAAGGAACTGAATTATTCATTTCACCCGTCACATACACAACCGGTGAACCATTTTTGTGGAAAATAGGATGACCGAGCTTAGTTTTTTCCAACACTAACAGCTCAGAAAGAGGCACCTCGCCACCGCCAAGGCCAGTTACTTTAAGATTCTCAAGGGAAACTAAAGAATCTATATCAGAAGATGGATACTTTAACAAAATATGTCTTTCGTCTCGAACCGCACCGCCCTTTATTCTACCTAAATCTATCCCATTAATAGCCACATCTAAAACCGAATATAATTCTTTCCTATTTACAGCTAAACGCTTTAATGCGTCTTCATTAACCTTATATTTATACTGATAGACGTCATCAAAAACACTATCCGAAACCTCTAAAACATCCCACGTACTCTTAAAAACTTCCATCAAGCCCAAAGCAATCTTTCGTAATTCCGCGCTATCATTACCGTATAGCTCTGCCAAAAGACCTGCGCGTACGGGTGGGCCCGGTGGATCCTCCACCACCCTAATGAGTACTCCGTCAAACTTACCTTCAACATCTGAGAGCATTGATCTCACATCACGCGCTATATCTATAGAAGAGTAACTCCTTCTACCTTTATCGACTAGGTTAACTCGAATTTCTGCAACATTCGGGCCTTGCCGCGAACTAGTCCCACGTAAAATACCATTGAAATCTTCAACGCCTGATTCGCCCAACCAAATTTGGAAATTCGTTACATACTCATTGTTAAACAACTTATCAGCAACAGACTGCGCAACGTGGTGCGAGTACATAAGAGTTTTGTTTTTAGGTATTTCAATAACGATATTAAATGTATTGGTATCGATCCGGGGCATCGAGTGTAGGAGCACACCGAACGCTGGCGGCTCCCCGCCAACACCACTGGGGCGGACAAATTGCCACGCAGGCATTAACAGCACTAGGAAAAGTAAAAATAAAACTAAAAATAAGGAAGAATATCTAATTCGTTTATTACTTATCAAAATGACAAGCGCATGCTGGTAAGCAGAATTAATTTTACCAGAGTACTTGTCAATCGGTGCAGTATGTTTAGAAAAATCCAGGAAATTAAATGCCAACCAAGGAACTACACTATAAGCTACAAACAGGGATGCCAGCATGGCAATTGGTACAGTCACAGAAACCGGATAAAAAAACTCGCCTGGCATCCCCGTAACAACTAGCATCGACAAAAAAACAATTACGATTGCAAGCGTCGCTATATTAGTCGGGTTACCCACTTCAGACGCTGCGTTAACCACCAAATCCTTTTTACTAATTTCACTGGCACACTGCGCTCCTGAACGATAAATATTTTCCAAAACAACTATTGCATCGTCCACCAGCATCCCCAATGCTATGATCAAAGCCAAAAGCGAGACCCTATTTAAGGTCAGCCCCATCGAACTAATAATAAAAATTGTCAATGCAAGTACAAGCGGCACAGTAAAACCAACTACACATGCAGCCTTAAACCCTAAAAAAATGTAAGTGATTATAAAAACAACGGTAATTGCGATTGCAAGATGATAAAAAAGCTCTCTAAAAGTGTGCCTAGCAACAGAGCCATCGTCTCGAGTTACGTCCGCATAAATATTTTGGGACTTATGCTTCTCAACGAAAATTGCTAGGCGCTCGTTAACTTGATCAGATACAGTTACTGAATTAGCCGATTTTTTCTTCGAAATCGCTATAGTTACTGCAGGAATAATTGTAGATTCAAAACGTTTATTTCGAGTATCGCCCCGCCCAAATCCAAAAAGAGATATAGTTTTTCGCCATTTTTCTACCGAGCCACCAACACTCGCCACGTCACGAAGTAATATTTCTCCTTCTAGAGGAGACTTCCTAACAGCCACAGATTCTAGCTCGGCAACGGAATTTATTCCATCTTCAAAAACATAAAAATTATTGGTATCCGCCACTGATCCAAGTCCTAATGGAACTGCCATGCCGGCATCAGACACAGAACTTATTATGTCTCTCAATTGTATTTTAGAGGCTATTATTTTAGACGGATCTAGCTCTACAATTACGTCACTATCCAAGCCACCCTTAATATAAACCGAAGAAACATCATCGATTAAAATAAGGTCATCCAACAACTCCTCCGCAAACATTTTTATTTTTCTTTCCCCGGCATCGACTGAGGAAAGCGTGATTGTAATTATAGGTACATCTGCAATATTTATACTATTTATAATGGGCTTCGCTGAATTTACCGGCAGGTTTTTTGAAATCTTTTCAAATCTATCGTGAACCCTGACAAGCGCCTCCTCTTGATCTTCTGTAACCTCAAAAAATATAGAGAGCTCCGCTCTCGAATGGGATGCGGTAGAATAATAATCAGCAATTCCTGAGATTAACTTAATTGAATTTTCAATTGGCTTAATCACCAACTGCTCAACTTCTTCAGCTGACGCGCCAGGGAAATCAATGATTATTGTAGCCCCAGGAACCACAATCTGTGGATTATCCTCTTTTGGCGTGGAGTCGATAGCCCAAAAACCTAACACAAGGATACAAATAATAACCACAGGCGTAAGCTTTGAGTCGGTGAATAAAAAAGCAATTGGATACGCAATTCCGAACTTAGCCACTGGCTTACCTTTATATAAACTGAATTATAAGGACAACCCTATAATTTTAAAGAGATAAGCGTATAAGCTGCCTACCACGCCATCAAAATAGCACTCTAATATTTATTATAAAAACTCATTATCTCAGTAAACAATAACATCTCCAGCATTCAGCCCAGACATGACCTCCACCATTTCACCATACTCATTACCAGGATCAATCCATCTAAAGCTAACCACGAGATCTTGATCACGTACAAATACACCGCGCATACCAGAATATAAAACTACAGATTCTTTTGGAACTAAATATCCACCAAAACGCTCTTTCTTAAACACTAATATTGCGGTTCCATACATCCCGCTCATTCCATTAATAATTTTTGAATTTGTCCTTAGCTTCATTTCAACAGATTGATACGCCACATCAATATAATCAGAAATAAATTCAACCTCTGCGGAGTAGACGACTCCAGCCACCTCCACATCAATCATGCCATCAAGTACTACCTCACTAATATACGAGGCCGGCACCCACCCCCTTAAAACAAGGTCGTTAACCTTTGTTAGCACAAGAAGCTCTGAACCATAAAGTGCTAGCTCCCCTATTTTAACGTCCATTGAACGAACCAGCCCATCAAATGGCGACTTTATTAAACTATAAGAGCTTGATTTTTTTGCTGAATCATATTGTGTGTTAGCCGCCGTATATTCTGCTAACGATATTTGGTGATCAAGTTCTGCCACTTCGTATGCATCCTTAGACACCAGCCTATCTTTAAACAATTTAGATACTCTTTCAAAACCAACTAAAGATTTACTGTATTTACCTCTTGCAACGAGAAGGTTTCTATAAGCTGCGGCCTGGCTTTCATTAAGACTAGGATCATCTATCAAAACTAGATTATCTCCCTTATTAACCCTATCCCCTTCCTTTACAAAAACGTCACTAATATAGCCGGTTAACTTTGACACAATTGGTATCTGAGAGTTTGATTCAGCGATGACAGGAACTGACAATTTTTTGCTATGCCTTTCACCAACAACAAAGCACGACTTATCTGGGTCAGTAACATCGTCATGAGTTATAGCTCTATTATAAAAACCACACTCAAATGAATAAATATATCCACTATTTAGGAAAAAAAAACAAACTACAATTATTTTTAAATCTATTTTCCGCCAACGAAACTCCATATACACCTCAAAACATAGCGAATCTTTATCGACGCATGCAATATTAAGCTTCAATTATCATATAAATTCCCAAGTAAAAATCATTCATGTAAAAATTTCATAAAAAGTCACTGCTGTCCCGTTAACTTTCATATGAGCTTCAACTGATTAATATCAGGTAGCCTGTCATTAGATGGATCCCTTCTTAAGAGAGCCATCAGGTCACGTTTATCAAACAGATTAAGCTGCTGTAGCCGTATTATCTGCTGCATACTTTTTGTAAGCCCTGACTGAAACACGAGAAATGCAATGAGCAGGTAAACGCACATGGCTATCCATATTTGTGTCATTACCGCATTCTTGCTCGTGCCAACAAACGATTTGATTTTCAGGCTTTGTTTTATCCATTTAAAGAACAACTCGACATGCCGCCGAGCTTTGTAGATATCGGCAATCGTCTTGGCGGCTAGCTTGAAATTGTTCGTTAAAAACACATAGTGTTTGCCCGTCTCCGCGTCTCTATCGCCTACCCGACGAAATTGAACCGGACACTTTTTAGAGGCCTAGGGGCCGCTGAATTCTATCGTTTGATCACACGTTAAGCCTTAGTTTTTCAGCACGGAGCGACGACCAATAACACGGTACTTTTCATTGATCTTAAGCCGGGCAACAAAGAAAATCTTTTTGCATGTCAATTGCTTATACCAGGAATAATCATTGTAGGCTTTATCAATGGCAACCATGCTCCCTTTCGGGAAGTTGAGCATGCGACCCACGGTCACATCGTGTTTCTTTCCGTCCGTAATGGTCACAAACTCCGGTAAATAACCGGCATGATTCAAGCCGACGTGCAACTTAACCGCGCCCTTAGTGGTGCGAAAATCAGCCCAGGGAAACGCAGACAAGCACAAGTCGATAGTCGAGGCATCCAGCGAATACAATGGGTGGTTAAACTTGAAATTATGATCAGGCGCCACACCTTTGGTACTGCCCAAGTGGTAGAGGCGATGCATTTGCGCCGACATATTATCAACGATGTCACGCAAGCTATTTCTCCCAGACAATTGAGCCATCGTCAGTGACACGAACTGCGACCAACGGGAGGCTGTACGAAAGGCGCCGCCTGAATGGTGTTGTTTGGCAAGGGTCTCAAATTCATGTCTCGGAACAAGTTTTAGTATTTGTGAAAGAATGGTATTACAATGTGCCATGGCCTGGCTCCCTCAATTAATAAAGTGTTTTCTAGACAATCTCATTGTATCAATTGTGGTGGAATCAGGCTTTTTTATTTCTCCTTAGCGGGACAGCAGTGATAAAATAGATAAATTAAAATACTTAGTCCTTTAAAATGTATGAAATGAAAGTAGATTCTAGATCGTCGTTTTTGATAATCTATTTTGTTTCGAAACTGCTCTAAATAAGCCGTAAGACATTACATAAAACCAAGTAAAGAATATAAGTCCGGGTATCCAAAAAGCGAGTATCCCATCCCAAGCAAACGGGCCGACTTTGAAAAAGGTAAGTAAACCGCCGGGAATGAAAAGGATTGCGCACCATAAATTAAAGAAACCTATCCAGCGCGGAAATATTTTTTCTTTTGAGCGATCAGACAATATAAGTCCACCAATAGCTAAATCTTGCACGGAAAATAGCGCGAAAGGCATGACAAGTAAAATCCAGCCTGTGTCATTTAATGTTTGAGTTATTTCCACTGCGCGATCTGGGCGAAACGCTGCTATTGTCCACGATAGGCCCGGTAGTAGAAAAAATAGTGTACCTGCTGCGCCGCAGCATATTTGCGTGTAAACAATTACACGAGTTTCCGGGCTTTTAATGCGCTTCAGTTGGGTTGCGATTACGGCGTTGAAAGGAACGTAAAGCCCGCCAGAAATTATAATTAATAGGCAGCCAAATCGAATGGCGTTGGTGTTTTCTTGATAGATTGCGGCTATAAAGTCAGCATCCGAAATTGGGGAGTGAGGTGGAAAAAAATTCGCAATGGGCCACCATCCAATAAACAGAACAACTGTGCACAGTATCCCGCTCCAGATGCATAGGGTTTCAAAGTTTGTGCGCATATATTTAATCCATTTTATAATTTTATACATGTGCGCCATTACCTGGCGCCGTTATTGTTCGCGGTTTCAAATCCGAAGTGCATCAAGGTTTAAGCTGCAATCGCAGCCCGGTAATCACCCATTAATTGATCTGGTGTTTTAAAACCTAAATCTTTTCTTGGGCGGGTATTTAGTCGGTTCACAGCTCTATCTACCTCTGCCTTAGACACCAACTTCAAATTTGTGCTTTTTGGAAAATACTGCCGTAGTAGCCCATTCGTATTTTCATTTAATCCGCGCTCCCACGAACTGTACGGATGTGCAAAATAAATATCCGTTGAGAGCGCCTTACTGATCTCAGCATGATACGCAAACTCTTTCCCGTTGTCCGCCGTAATACTGTGAACCACATCTTTAAATGGCTTTAACAAACTGGTCGTGGCTTTTGTGACAGCCGCAGCACTTTTGTTATCGACCTGCGCAGACAAGGTGAATTTGGTGACCCTCTCCACTATGGTGACCAGCGCACCGCTATGGCCTTTCCCTATCATTGTGTCTATTTCCCAGTCACCAATTCGGGATTTGTTGTCCACAGCCTCAGGGCGGTCATCAATGCTTACACGGTTCTTAATGTGTCCTTGTGTGGATTTGCCATTACGGCGCTTGTCGTATTTCTTGCCTTGACGTCGCAAGTACGTATACAAATCCCCGTTAGATCGCTTATCCGACCAAACATGCAGATAGATCGTCTCATGGCTAATCAGAAGCTCTAGATCATCAAGTAGCCACCCCGATATTTGCTCCGGACTCCATTCCTGCCGAAGCTTGGACTCAATCAGTGCGATCATAGCCAACGTCATTTTAGAGCGCCTAGCTGCCGCCTTGCGACGTAAGGACGACCTAGCCTGAGCTTGTTTGTGCCGGTAACCTCGGCCACCTGTATTACGAGCTAACTCTCTACTGATTGTTGACTGACTTGTACCGACGTTCTTAGCGATCTCTCTTTGTGAACAACCTGTTTTATTTAGGGCTGATATCTGGCATCGTTGCTCATAAGTCAGCTGCTGGTAATAACTCATTGTGATTTCATCTCTTGCCGGAGAAAAAAATGATGAGCTTACCTTCAGCTGACCCTTTCTTCTACTGCATCAGATGATGCACTTCAGATTTGAAACCACGGTTTATAATTCCTATAGTATTTTCATTAATGGAAGTGCGGATTTTAAGTCGCCCTCAATTTTTATTTTCCCACTCATAAACGCTGTGGTCGCATTTAACTCTTTTGACATAAGTTTGTTAAAATTTACCAATGTAGATTTAAATACTATTTCGGCATCGCTGTCTTCTAATTCAACTTTTGGCGGTGTTAAATTTCCGTTTAATATTGCAGAATTATCGTCAAGTACAAATCGTACTTTTTTTCCAAAAGCTGGAACATTGCTTACTTTATCATCGAGTATCTGCATCGCAGAAAAAAAGTCATTCATATAAAATACCTGTTATAAGGGTTGAGGTTATTGTTTTTTAAGGTGTTTCGCAATGTTTTAGGATGTCGTCGACATATAAATGTTTAGGGACGTTATGCTGTCCGATAAGCTTATCAATTTCGGCGTGAAATTGATAAACCAGTACCTCTTTGTCGGATAGTGGCATGTCTAATCCAGGAGCTGCTTCGGTTGATTTCTGTATTGCCGAAGTGTTGCCAATATCTTCTTCAAATACTTGATTGTAGCCGGGAATGACAAAGTCCCAGGCCTCGGGCCGTTCACCGTCACCCCAACTCATTCCAAACCAAATAAATGATACTTTGCATGTATCGATACCTGTGGGCCAAACTTGAAGTAGCGGAAACCCCCCGTACTGGAATGCAAACAGCATGTTAGGGAACAAGCCGACAACTGGCATATAATCAGTAAATGCTTTGCTCTGTGCCATAGGGATTGGATCAAGAAGTTTAAGCATTTCGCCACCGGTGAAATCTGATTCTTGATCGTAAGGTATTAGCATCGTCCAATGACCTTTGGGGTGAATTATACACTCCGTGCTGTTTGCAGTTACTAAGCTAGCGACTGACTCTCTGTGCGTTACGTCGACGTGGTAACTTTCCCTGAAGGCATCTTCCATGATTTTCCAATTACAATTAACCTCCCAGCTGTCGCGAGAAATTACCTGCAATGATGCTTCTGCGATTTCTGAAAAGCGACGTGCAATTGGGTCTATTGCGTCAAGTAGAGGTTCTGCGTGAGCATCTAGATTAATAAAAATCATCTCGCCCCAGAGTTCGCAGCGTACTTCTGGTAAGCCTTTGCATGTGATGTCTAGATTTTTAAATGATGCGCGGTCCGGGACAGTGCGAACCTTTCCTTCCATGTCGTACGTCCATCCATGGAATTGGCATACAAAGACTTTTGCGCATCCTTGGTCTTCTTTTAGTACGGATGAGCCGCGGTGAGCGCAGGAGTTAATAAAAGCGCGCAGTTTAAGGTCTTTGCCGCGTACGATGAAAACTGGAGCAAAAGGTAGGTCAAGTAAGCGGTAGCTGCCAATGTCGGGGAATTCAGATGTATGACCAACTAAATGCCATGTTTTCATGAATACCTGATCGATTTCGGACTCGTACAGCGATTTATCAATATAGCGCTCACGGGCGATGGGGGGCATAGGCGGGATGATCTTTGACTTTGATGTTTTGATATCATCTATTAAGCTCTTTATTTCAAGACCGTCCATACTAATCTCCAATTACTTGTTTGCTGATAGGGTGCGTGAGGCTTATCGTTGCATAATAATATTCTTTGGCTGATCAAGTGATCAGTGTCGGCGTTTTTCAATCTGAGGCGACAACTAGCTTGAAAAACGCCGCTTTGGACCGTTTAGTTGATCGAGTGGTCAGGCCGAAGCAGTATTTTGGTTATTGTCCCATAAAGTAAAGCAATTGATTCAAGTCATAACTATAATTAGGAGAGATTCAGTTGAGGTGTTTTATATGATAATTAATAAAAGATGTTTGAGTGCAAGTGCAAGTGCAAGTGCAAGTGCAGTTGTGTTGATTGTATCCGTTACTTTATCGAATTCAGCGTTTGCAGCAGATAATGGGGTTTCGGATAAAAAAGTTAGGAATAGAATGCTCGAAGAGGTAATAGTAGTTGCACAGAAAAGAGAGGAAGAGGCGCAGGATGTTCCAATCGCAATTCAGGCCTATGGGGCAGAGGCGCTCGATGCTCGGGGGATAAGTGATACCCGTCAACTAGGAGCCCTAATCCCAAGTTTGCAGTTCACCGTAGTAACTGGATTTAATATAATATATATGCGCGGGATAGGTACTGATAGTTTTATTCCGTCTGCGGACCCGAGTATCGCAACCTATACGGATGGGATATATCTTCCTTCAGCGCAGGGAACGGTGAACTCTCTTGGTAATATAAAGCGCATCGAGGTGCTTAAAGGTCCACAAGGAACCCTGTTTGGAAGGAATTCGACGGGTGGCGCGATAAACGTTATTACAGAAGAGCCGGATGGTGAATTTGCGGCGATGGTCCAAGCCGAATATGCAAGTTTTGATAAGCGGTCCATAAAAGCATCAGCGAGTGGTTCAATTACGGATTGGATTGCTATAGGGTTTTCTGGCGAAAAATCTTCGGCCGACAATCATTACACGAACATAAATTACGATGTTCAAAGGGATGAGTTAGAGGCCTTCCGTGTGAAGATGCTTTTCGAGCCAGTAGATAATGTCGCATTAGGAATAACTCATTTTGAATCGAGTGCATCGAGCTTGCGCGGTATTATTGGTAATAATACAAGGCCTAGCTTGCTTGGTGAAAGTCTGGGTATTACTCCGCAGGAAGATAATTATGAGGCAACTAGTGAGTTTGTTCCTCACTCGGAGCCACGACAGAATATTAGCTATGGATACCTGAGCTGGGATACCCCAATTGTTGATATAAAATTAACGATTAGTGACCAGAAGAGCGAAACGGTTTACGCAGGAACTGATTTCGATGGCTCGCCAACTCCTATTGCTGGGTTTGAGCTAAGGAATGAGCTTGCATATATAGAAACCTATGAATTGCAGTTCATGTCTAATAATGATACGCCATATTCAGAGCGATTTGAATGGATCGTAGGGTATTATCATCTTGAGAGTCTCGCTGACATTGGTGACGGCGGGTTCTTGATCGCGCCAGAGGTATTAAATTTCGTATCTACAGACCTTGGTGGTTTAGTTGGTGGTCTTGTGCCTGCCCCAAATACCCCGTTAGGTCGCGGCCTATTTATAAATTTTGGCGGCGCTGTTGGAGCTGAAAGTGATTCCATATATTTCCAGGGAAAATATGATCTAACAAACGACCTAGAACTAACTGTGGGTGGTCGTTATCAGGAAGAAAGTCGTACAATTCAAGATGCGGAAACGACAGTTTCGGATCCGTTAGGAAGTAACGACGACACCGATGTTTTCGTTTTTGATGACGATGAAGCAAAATCTACTAATTTCTCACCAAAAGTAGTATTGAGTTATTTTCCTAGAGAAGACGCGATGATATATGCGTCACGTACGGTTGGGTTCAAGAGTGGTACCTATAATATAGTAAATATATATAGAGCCGCAGATTACGTTGAGCCGGAGGAAGTCGTCACCCTGGAACTGGGCGCAAAAGTCGATTTTCTCGACGGCGCAATGCGTATCAACGGGGCTGTTTTTCAAAATAAAATTAAAAATCTTCAGACGGGCTTTGTATCACTATTCGCAGGTGGTGTTGTTAGTTTTCAAACTGCTGGTGCGGCAGAAACCGAGGGGGCGGAATTTGATTTGACGTGGGTGCCATTGCAAAATCTGAACCCCGGATTAGTGCTTACGGCAAATGGGGCGTATGTGGATGCGTATTACACTGATTTTAAAAATGGCGAAGGGTTTAGCGAAGATGAGGGAC
Source organism: Zhongshania guokunii (assembly GCF_040892635.1). Lineage (NCBI taxonomy): Bacteria > Pseudomonadati > Pseudomonadota > Gammaproteobacteria > Cellvibrionales > Spongiibacteraceae > Zhongshania > Zhongshania guokunii. The sequence goes on from NZ_JBFRYA010000026.1 coordinate 11,624, forward strand.
TCTATACGTCGGATAACGATTATAGCGGGAATGATATTGTTCGAACTCCGCGTACGTCAGGTGGTGTCGGTTTCGTGCAGACCATAGATTTTGATTCAGGTTCTTTGGAGGTTGGAATGGATGCCTACTTTAACTCAGGATTTTACTACGATGCACAGAATGGCGTAGAAGAGGAACCTTATAAGGTGTTGGGTGGGCGTATAAGTTATTTTTATGAACCCTTTAATATGCGCCTTACCTTGCTTAGCACTAATATTCTCGATGAGCGGTACCATATTCAGCGATTCCAGAATGATTTTGGAGTTATAGATTCTTTGGCAGCACCACGGGAATACGCAGCAAAGCTTGAGATAAGATATTAATAATATCAAAAATGTTTTATTAAGGAGTGGGTCGAGCATGAAAGCGATTATAGTCGGTGGTGGGTTGGCAGGTTCTTCTGCGGCATTTCTGTTGCGAGAATCTGGTTGGCAGGTGAAAATTATTGAAAGTACAGATCAGATAGGTGGTAGAGCGTATACCGTTGCAAAACAGGGGTACTTAATAGATACCGCCGCTTCTGCAATGGCGACCAGTTATACCTCATATTTCGAAATGGCTGAGAAAGCAGGTGTTTCAGATCGCATAGTTCCTGCAAGTCCTTGGGTCGGCTTTGTTCGTGATTTTAAAGTGCACGAAATGGACATGCGTCGAATTCAATGGTCAGGAGTGTGGACTAGGCTGTTATCATTTAGAGGTAAACTGGGTCTACTAAAGCTATTTAAAGATGCATTTTTGGCTCGTAGCAAAGGAATGCTCAACTATAACGATTTGGGTAAAGCGGCTCCGATAGATGTCGAGTCAGCTTCGACTTATGCATTGCGTGAATTCAGTAAAGAGATTAATGATTATTTCTGTGACCCTGTTGTGAGGGTAATGTTGCTGGCTGATGGCGATAAGGTTTCGAAGGTTGAGTTCTTCTCTGGCGTTGCTAATGTTTTAGACGAGACAATGTGCTCGATGCGTGGTGGGCAGCAAAGTTTCGCTCAGCTCCTTGCTAAAGACGCGGAGGTAGTTTTAAACAGTAAAGTAACTTTGGTAAAGGAAAATGAGAATCAAGTGGCGGTTAGTTGGGGAGGAATAGATGGCCCGGTCACTGAAATTGCGGATGTATGTGTTGTCGCAAGCCATCTGCATACGGCAGTCGATATTTGTCCGGACTATAGCGATGTTCTGACGCCCTTAAATCGCCGTATGCGTTATACGCGAGCATTATCCGTTGCCATTGGTGCCACTGTTAAGGTTCCTACTAAAAGCTTTATGGTTTTTGTGCCTGCGTGCGAAGAAAAAAATATAGCGACTTTGTTTCTTGAGCATAACAAGTGTGAAGATCGTGCGCCAGTTGGGCATTCTCTTCTAACAGCTTACTTCGAGGAAGCGGCATCTGAAGCTTGTTGGCATATGAGCGATGAAGAGTTAATTGAGCACACTTTAACGTATCTCTATAAATTATTTCCGGTGCTTCGTGGAAATATTGATATGACCCATGTGAAGCGATGGGACACTGCTTTGCCGCTAATGGAAATTGGTGGTTATGGTGAGGTCGCGCTGCTTAATGAGCGCCTTAAAACGGGCTCGCGTATCCAGTTTGCTGGTGACTACAGGTCGGGCGCCGGACAGAACACAGCTGTTGACTTTGGCATGAAGGCAGCACGAAATATTATTGAGACCTACGAAGCGCAGCTTTCAAGTTGTGAGTAGTCTTGTTGTGAAAAATGTAATTTTCTCAGTTATATTATTTGGCACTTTCTACGTTCTATATTAAAACTGATTAGAAGCGATAGATCAGATGGAGGATTTAGGGGGCGCCTTATTTTTGTATAATTTAGGAAGTGCATAACTACTTTAAACTAAACAGCGGGTAGGCTTATGTCATTGGAGAAAATTAGAATAGATAAACGTAATTTAGCCGGACAGTGTATAGCTGTCGTAGGTGGGGGGCCAGCCGGGCTGGTAGCCGCCTTTGAGCTAAAGAAGCTGGGTGCAGAAGTTGAAGTTTTTGAACGCAATGATCATGTTGGCGGTCGGACGCGTTCAGAGACCAGGGGCGAGTTTAGCTTTGATGTGGGCGCGCTAGTACTGCTGCCGACGTATAAGAATACGGTCGAACTGCTGCATGAGCTGGGGCTAGATAAAAGCCTGTCGCGAAGTAAGCCCAGCTTGGGTATTGTTCGCGATGGAAAAGTGTGTAGTTTTGATTATAAGCGGCCACTGCGATCTTCTCTACTTAATCCTATTTTGTCATGGCCTAGTAAATTAAAGGTACTGAAGCTGCTGCCAATATTGATTCGTAATTGGACACGCTTAAATTACCAGAGTATGGCTGGTGTATGCGATTTCGATAATGAAACGACAAAGGACTTCTGCCTTCGCGAGTTGAATGAGGAGATTAATGATTATCTCGCCGATCCCTTTATACGCATCAACTCACTAACGGGCAGCGACCAAGCGCCGTTTGGAGAGTTTCTGTGGTTGCTACGTGCTTACTGTGCCCCCTTTATTTATCACTTAAGTGAGGGTATGGACAGTTATGCCAAGGGCCTTGCAAAGCACCTGGCTGTCCATTTAAATACAACCGTAGCAAATGTTGAAGAGAATGACGGAGTAGTGAAGCTCCTCTGTGGTTGTGGGAAGTCGTATGATTTCGATGCCTGCGTGATCGCCATTCCGCCCCTATTTGCTCGGCAGTTAGGGAATAACCCAAACGGTAATCATCAGCCCTATTTTGATAGCGTCGAGCCCGTGAGTGTAATCAGCGTCCATATAGGTCTAAGCTTTAGGCCTGAAATCACTGAGGCACTTATGCTTTTTCCAAAATGTGAAAGTGAGGAGATCGGCGCTATAATCTTTGAGCACAACAAAGGTTTAGGCCGGGCGCCAATAGGGAAAGCTGCGGTTACAATTCAAGCTAGTAGGGAATGGTCGCTGTTACACGCAGAGCTAAGTGACGCGGCGCTAATTGCTGCTTTGCTGCGCTGCGCTATACCCTTTATCGGTGACGTACGCACAGCAATAGAAGAAAGTTTTGTTACGCGGTGGGACTATGTGTGCCCAGTAACTTATCCCGGCTATTTTACACTTCTACAAGAGTTTTGCGAATCGCAGCCGGGGAATGCATCTGTCGTTTACGCGGGAGATTTCTATTCTGGTGGAATTGAGGGCGCGACCATTAGTGGGAGGAGGGCGGCGGCTAAAGTTGCCAAATATTTGGAGGCGAAAGCGTGAGCAGTAATACTTTTGCGCAGCGTTTCTGCGCTGCCGGTGGCTTAATATTTTTCGGAAGGCAAAATTCTTACCACGCATATAGCGGGAAGGTAAGTGCGTCAATTTTAATGGTGGCCTGTTGGATAAGCCATGTCATTGAAGAAGGGCAAGGTTGCGGCAAGCACCACCGGCCTTATGCCAAGAAAACCGCGCAAAGTTATTTCAGTACTCTAAGGTTAGTGTTTCAGGGTATAGCCTATTCCTGTGAACTGCTCTCTATGGATTTCGATGCGATTACCGATCTCTATCATGACATGGTCGAGTCCCGTCGAGACAGGGAAAAGGAAGTCGGATATTTTGGCAAGCGCATTCAGACTACTTTTATAATTTAAAACAATCAAGTATGTGTTGTTGACATTAATGCTTCAATGCTTCGTTTAATGGAATAGCTAAAAAGTGTTCCGTCCTGAAATAGGTTTTGCGGATTCAAATCCGAAGTGGATCAAGGTTTAAGCTGCAATAGCAGCCCTATGTTCATCCATTAATTGAACGGAATTTTTGAATCCTAGGTTTTTCCTTGGGCGAGAATTCAGTTTATGGACTGCTCGCCTGACTTCAGCTTGGTTCACTACCTTAAAATCTGTGCTTTTCGGAAAATACTGTCTCAAAGTAAGCGCTTACCCTTCAACGCTGCTATCGCCAGTCAATTAAAGCGAATCGACAATCCCGACACTCGCGTAATCGTATACACACAAATTTGTTGCGGTGCCGCAGGCACATTATTTTTTTTACTACCGGGGTTGTCATGGACAATAGCAGAGTTTAGGCCTGATCGAGCTGCTGAAATCACGCAAACATTAAATGACACCGGATGGAATTTGCTAGTCATGCCTTTCGCATTATTCACAGTACAAGACTTAGTCATTGGTGGACTCATACTAGCCGATCGCTCGAAATAAAAAATATTTGCAAGATGGATCGGTTTTTTCAATTTATGGTGTACAATCATTTTTATACCCGGTGGCCTATGTACCATTTTCAAGGTAGGCCAATTGTCCTAGAATGGGATATTAGCATTTTGGATTCTAGGATTTACTTTTTTTGCATGGTTTGGACTTCCCAGGGTTTGCTAGACACCAAATGACGTTAGAATCTAGTTCTACGAGAGGTGTTTATGAAGTCCAAACGTTACACAGATGAATTCAAGAGAGAAGCCGTCAAACAGGTCACTGAACGCGGCTATTCTGTCGCAGATGTCGCCCAACGCCTTGATACAACTACGCACAGCTTATATGCGTGGCTTAAGAAGTTTGGCGAACCTAACCCCCAGACCTCAGACAAAATTGACCTCTCGGCTGAGAATGCTCGGCTTAAGTCAGAGCTGCGGCGCATGACGGAGGAACGCGACATCCTAAAAAAGGCCGCAAAGTACTTTGCCAGCAACCCAGAGTGAAGTACGGCTTTATCCGCGATAATCAACATGAGTTCCCTGTCCAGGCGATGTGTCGTGTCTTTAAGATTAATCGCAGTGGGTATTATGCTTGGCTGAGCAAACCATTGTCTGACCGAGCTGTTGAGGATCAGCGGTTATTGAAGCGGATAAAAGCGTTTTACGTTGCTAGCGGTGGTACCTATGGCAGCCCCTGGATACACCGCGATCTGCGTGATGAGGGCGAATCTTGCAGTGTTCATCGTGTGGCTAAAATCATGCGAGAGAATAAGCTCAAAGCTCAGATCGGTTATAAACGCCGGTACATAAAAGGGGGCAAGTCCGGCAAGATCGCTGACAATATATTAGATCGCCAATTCAACCCTAAAGCTCCTAATCACGCGTGGGTGAGTGACATTACTTACATCAGAACCCACGAAGGATTTTTGTATGTTGCGACAGTAATCGATTTGTTTTCGAGAAGGGTTGTTGGCTGGTCAATGGACAAAACGATGGATCGCCACTTAGTTATCAATGCGTTATTAATGGCCGTATGGCAGCGGAACCCCAAAAACGAAGTGCTAGTGCACAGCGATCAGGGCAGTCAGTATGCCAGCTCAGATTATTTAGCATTCATGAACGAGCACAGGCTAATACCGTCGATGAGTCGACGGGGTAATTGCCATGATAATGCCGTCGCTGAAAGCTTTTTCGCGACATTTAAAAAGCGGGTCACCAAACGAAAGATATACTCGACTAGGGAGGAAGCCAAAGAGGAGATATTTAATTTTATAGAGATGTTCTACAATCCTGTAAAGCGCCATTCGCACACAGGTGGCGTATCGCCTGCTAAGTTCGAAGAGGCGTACTTTTTAGAGACAGCAACTGTCTAGCGAACCCTGGGAAGTCCAGTTTTACGTAATGGCATACGGGCTTTTCAAAACAATTTCCCAACAATCGGGTAAAAGTGAGGAAAACATATAATAAAGCTACGGAGGATATTACTAATACGCGGATTTGAATCTGCGTTGTGTTAATTGTATAATTCAAAAATAAGGAGGAGTCATTGTGAACACGGTAGTAAAGGAAAAGCACATACCAGGTGAAGCTGGGATTTGGGTTTTTGTGCTAGGCGATATGTTCGTCTTCGGTCTGTTTTTTGTGACCTTTGCCTATTATCGTGGCTTGAATCTTGAAATGTTTCAGCAGTCCCAGTTAAAGCTAAATCAAAACTGGGGCGCATTGAATACAGTGTTGCTGCTGACTAGCTCGTGGTTTGTTGTTATCGGTATGAGCGCAATACGGCAGGGTTTTAGGCGCATGTCACGCATATGCTTGTCATTGGCGTGGCTTTGTGGCTTGGGCTTTGCGACGGTCAAATTTTTTGAATACGGTGAAAAAATCAGCCACGGCATTACCCTGACCACCAATGATTTTTTCATGTATTACTATATTTTTACCGGCATTCATTTTCTGCACCTCATTATTGGTATGGGCGTGCTGGCCTATATGATTTTGCGTCTTGGCCATAACAAGCCCCTTGCAGACGATCTGGCGATATTAGAGAGCGGCGCAACTTACTGGCATATGGTCGATCTACTTTGGATCATCTTATTCTCCACGCTCTACCTGATTAAATAATATGAAATCAATATTCTTACAGGCAAATACCGTAATTTGGGCCGTACTGGCTTTAGCGACCGCCTTGTCTTGGTATATGGGCGGCGACGCAAGTTTAAATATTCCGGCAGTGATGTTACTCATCGCATTTTTTAAAACGCGTTTGGTGATTATGCATTTTATGGAGGTTAACCACGCGCCATTGCCTCTTCGCATTATCGGTGAAGCCTGGGGCATAGTGTGTTGTGCCGCGCTAATCGTCCTGTATTCATAGGCTTTATTTCCTAACAGACCGATTCGTTCAAAAATTCTGCGTTACCGTTCAACTGTGTGGCTCTTGCGAGCCATACCAGATAACTCTGCCTGCTTGTAAATTCAACAAGGCTCGCCATCTGCGAGATAAAAAGGAAGTTATTTGACGTGAATCCCAATTTTAAATTAAGGCAACTCTGATTAATTCAAATAATCTGCGATAATAGCCTCAAACAGTACGAAGGGTAAAATCAGTGCGCCAAGACGCATTCAACGACAGCGGATTCGAAAAATATCACAAGAAAACGCGTCGGCAGCAGTTTCTTGAAGATATGGAGAAGATCATTCCTTGGGACGAGCTCTGCTCAATCATTGCCCCCTTTTACCCGGCGCCCAAGGGCGCAGGCCGACGTCCCGTTGGGATTGATAGGATGCTGCGGATCTACGTAAGCGGTCAATAAACCCCATCTAATAATCTTCCCGCTGCGGCTTTACTCTTCAGTTTTAAACTGGAGAGCTATTCATGAGCACAATCAATAAATCGCAGTTCTGGCAAGACCACATCACTGCTTGTCAAAGCAGCGGTCTTTCTCAAGCCGCGTATTGCAAGCAGCATGAGATCAAATTTCATAACTTCGCGTATTGGCGCAATCGTTTAAGTCCCGCAAAGGCGCCCTCAGCAAAATTAACGAAACTGGGCGGCATGCCAGCCTCATCCCGTATGATAATGAATTTACCGCTGGGCGTGCGATTGGAGTTATCCGCCAGCGATTTGCCTGTCGTGTTGCCCGCGGTGCTGCATATCCTTCGGGAATCGAACTGATGCTGCGGCCGACATCCGATATTGAGGTCTATTTGTACATGGCCCCGGTAGATATGCGCAAGTCCATCAACGGCTTAGCCGCGCTGGTTGAAAACGAGCTGGCGCTCTCGCCGATGATGGAAGTCTTGTTTGTGTTTTGCAATCGTGGCCGAGATAAAATCAAACTCCTGTATTGGGAGCGAAATGGTTTTGTGGTCTGGTATAAGCGCTTAGAAAAGCAGCGCTTTAAGTGGCCTCGCCAATGCGAGTCAGGCTATGAATTACGCGATGGCCGCGACTTGAATTTCTTGCTCGATGGTTTGGATATTTGGCGTAATAAACCGCATGAAACCTTGTATTTTGACTCGGTTAGCTAAAGGTCTTTTGGTATAATACGCGTCATGACGACGCGACCATCAACCCCTTCTTCTGACGATATCCACAGCCTCAAAGCTTTGCTGTTGGAGAAGGATAAACGCATCTCGTTACTCGAAGAACAAGTGCGTTTACTCAGGCATAAACGCTTTGCGGCCAGCAGCGAGAAGTCGGATGGGCAGACGGAGCTGTTTAATGAAGCCGAAGCGGCTGAGCCTGTTCCTGAAGAAGACCTTAACGAAAACACGGATGACGCCGAAACCGAAACAATCCAGTATGAGCGTCGCAAATCCCGTGGTCGTAAATCGTTACCCGCTGACTTGCCGCACGTTCGTATCGAACATGATCTGGCTGATGCCGACAAAGTCTGTGAATGCGGTTGTGCGCTAACGCATATTGGCGAAGACACCAGCGAGCAGCTGGATATCATTCCCGCAACCGTCCAAGTCTTAGTACACGCCCGACTGAAATACGCCTGCAAAGCGTGTGAATCCACTGTACGTACCGCCGCATTACCCGCACAACCCATTCCAAAGAGCAATGCGAGTTCAGGCCTACTGGCGTATATCGCTACCGCGAAATACCAAGATGCGCTGCCATTGCACCGTCAAGAAGCCATCTTCAAACGGATGGAGATAGACATTCCCCGCAACACCCTCGCCAATTGGATGATGCGCAGTGGCGAACTAATCGCGCCACTTATCACCCAGCTTGATCACGAGCTCCGCCGCGGCAAAATCATCCAGTGCGACGAAACGCCGCTTCAGGTGCTAAACGAACCGGATAGACCCGCGAGCAGCCAATCCTATATGTGGGTCAGGCGCAGTGGCGTCCCCGATCACCCCATCGTGTTATATGACTATGCACCGAGTCGCGCTGGCAGCGTGGCGGAGAAATTACTAAAGGGCTTTAGTGGTTACCTGCAAACTGATGATTATTCGGGCTACCATGCCGTTGGACGCAAAGACGACATTAGCCATGTGGGGTGCTGAGCACACGCACGCCGTAAATTCGTTGATGCGCAAAAGGCAGGGACATCTAAAGACAAAAAGACTACCCGCATTGGCAAAGCCGATGTGGCGATCAATTATATTGCCAAGCTGTATGCTATCGAAAAATAGGCGAAAGATACGAGCAGCGAAGCTCGTCGCCAGCTACGACAAGATAAAAGCGTTCCAATCCTCAATGCCCTGCGGGAGTGGTTGGACAAAACCTTGCACAGCACCTTGCCCAAAGGCCTGCTAGGTACGGCACTGGGTTATCTCAATAAAAACTGGGAAAAACTAATTCGCTACACAGAAGACGGCGACGTCAACATCGATAATAATCTCGCCGAAAACGCCATCCGACCCTTCGTTATAGGCCGCAAAAATTGGCTGTTCAGCGCCACGCCGAGAGGTGCCCACGCCAGTGCCGCTATTTATAGCTTAATCGAAACGGCAAAAGCAAATGGCCTTGAGCCGTATGCGTATTTGCGGGAAGTGTTTACAAAACTGCCGCGCATATCGAGCGATGAAGAATTACAGGCGCTGCTACCCTGGAATGTGTCGCTCGTATAGGGCGTGGTTAATTGAGCGCTTACGGATCTACTTCATGCAGCACTGGTTTAACCTTTTTGATCCAGGTGTTGAAGAAGCGCTTTATGATTCAGCATCGCTCAGGCAATTCGCGCAAATTGATTTGGGCCGCGAGCCAGTCCCCGATGAAACCACTGTACTAAAGTTCAGGCACTGAATGGA
>NZ_JBFRYA010000027.1:0-16890 GCF_040892635.1 Zhongshania guokunii
GCGAAGTGATCTTCATTAGTTTTCCTAAACTCGGCGTGAGTCGCACCAATTCACAGCTCAGACAACGCTTAGAAAAAGGCGATAATCCCGCGCTCTGCCCATTGCGGGTAGCGTGGCTACCCAAGGCGCGCAACGGCAAACCCCAAGTGTATTTGCGCGACCTCATCATCACTGGCGACCCGCGCGCGCCGCGCCCCTATGCCAAACATCTCATTGCCAAAACCCAGACCGAGCGCGTTCACGTCCTTGAAGGCGAACCCGCCACCATTACTGCGCTACGGGATATTTGGGCGCAACTGCGCGCCAGCGAAACTGAAGATAAATTTGCAAATTTTGTGGTCCTGCGGGCAACTCTCGCCCTAGAGCGTGCAGCATCACAACTGCTTGGCCCCCAATACAAAATGCCAAAACTGGTGCGCGAAGAAATACGCGCGTCTAGCCGCTTTCAAGAGGGCCTTCGGCTACTGGCTAAACAAAAACAACTACCACTCATTCAAGCCGAAGCCTTGGCCGACAAAGCCCTCAAAGAATTGGCCTCGGGCTTTACGCCACTGGGCCTAGACATCAATCTTATTATGGGCCGTATTCTTTACCGGCGTGGCTACGTTGAGCAATTGGATATTGACCCGCTGCAAATTGAAAAAGTCCGCAGCGCAGTACATGGCAAGCCCGCCATTATTCTACCCTCGCACCGCTCCAATATGGACGTTGGGGTGATGTCCGTCGCCCTACACGAAGCCGGACTACCTCGTACCAGTACCCTCGGCGGTATTAATATGAGTTTCTGGCCAATGGGCTATATTATGCGCCGCTCTGGGGTAATCTTTATTCGCCGCGATATTCGCAGCGACCCCGTATACCGTTGGGTGTTAAAGGAATACCTCGGCTATATGGTCGAAAAACGCTTTAGCCTGCAGTGGTATATAGAGGGCACCCGCTCCCGCACCGGAAAGTCGCTACCGCCCAAACTCGGGCTATTAAAATATGTGGTCGACGCCTACCGCGATGGCCGCTGCGAAGACATTGCCCTAATCCCCGCCTCTACCACCTACGATCAGCTCAACGAAGTGAAAGGCTATGCTGGTGAGGCCATGGGCGTGGCTAAGAAAAAAGAAGATTTAAAATGGATGATCAATTATTTTAAGTCTGCCCACGGTCGCTTTGGCCGCATTTATGTCCGCTTTGGCGAACCACTCTCACTGAGCAGCTACCTCGGCAGCCATGAAGAAGCCAAGCAACTCAGCGACAGCGACTACCACCTTGCCCTGCAAAAATTGGCCTTTGAAATTTCATTGCGCATTAATCAGGCCACGCCGATCACCGCCATTTCCCTTATTACCATGACGGCCCTCAGCGCCTTTCGCCAAGCCCTGAGTTTTGAGCAACTTAGAATGGCACTGCGCGAGTTCGTACACTACACCGAACTCCATGACGCGCCGATGACTGCTAGCGCCAAGCGGTTGCTCTGCGATGAGGGCATTCAAGAGGAACTCGATGCACTCATTGGCCAAGGCCTTATTCACGCCGAAACCGACGGGCCTGAGGCGGTTTTTACCATTAATCGTGACGCCCACGTTGCCGCCTCCTATTATCGCAACTGGGTGATTCATCACTTTCTCGACAGCGCTATTGCCGAGTTGGCATTAACCGCCGCTGCCGAAAAGAGTGAAGGCCAAGCCATAGATATTCTTTGGGACACGGCGCTGCAACTTCGCGACCTACTTAAATTCGATTTCTTTTTCTTGGAAAAAAATCAATTTCGCAAAACCCTGACCGAACGCTTAGCCAAGGTCGACCCCCAGTGGCAGCAAGCCGTGGAAAGCGGCCCAGAAGCCACCCTCACCCTACTCGGCGCCATGCAGCCCATTACCGCCGACAGTGTGTTGCGCTGTTTCTTAGAAAGTTATTGGGTGGTCGCCGTCTGCCTTAAATTACAAGCCGACAAAGACGCCCTCGGCAACAAGAATTTCTTCCAATTTTGCGCTGGTGCAGCGCGCCAGTATCTATTGCAAAAGCGCATTATTCACTCCGAGGCGGCATCGATACATTTATTCAAAACCGGCTTACAAATCGCCGAAAATCGCGGCGTTATCGACAATACCGGAGCCTATCAGGCCCAGCTAGGACAGCGCTATATCGAGGAGCTAGAGACACTTTTACAACTCAGTGATCATCGCTTTGCCTCAGCCCGCCGCACCTTTAATCAACGTTTTTTTAATCGAGTTCAAAACCATGACTGACAGCCAAAGTACATTTAAAGATGAGGTCGACGCCCTGGAGTTACTAATGCTGCGCGGCGAAGCCTCGGTAAAAACCCGCAGCGCGATGCTGTCAATTGCCCTGCTCGATGAGGTGCCAGATTTCACAGAGCTGCGCGCCACCTTCGACTACGCCAGCAGGCAATTTATTCGTCTGCGTCAGCATATTGTCGCGCCCGCCCTGGCCATTACCGCCCCGCGCTGGGTAGTCGACCCCGACTTTAACCTAGACTACCACCTGCGCCGCATTAGCGCGGCTAGCCCCGGTAAGCTGCGCGATGTACTCGATACCGCCAACCAGATCCTCGCTGCGCCAATGGACACCCAGCGCCCGCTATGGGAAGTTTTTATCGTCGAAGGCGTCAAGGAGCAAGGCGCTAAGGCGGCGTTAGTTTTAAAAATGCATCACGCGGTATCCGACGGCATGGGCGGGCTTATGCTTTTAAAGCTCTTATTCAATGACCGCCGAGCGACACCTGCCCGACCACCACTGGCCGCCCCCATCCCTGAAGACATCGACAGTATTAGCCTGAGTCGGCGCGGTATTAGCCAAGCCATTATCAGGGCAATTCCCAGCCTCAACACAAAAATACGCGAGGGTATTCGCGGTGGCAGAGATCTGCTAAACCACCCCAGTGAGCGCCTCGACGAACTTAAGCAACACTGGCAATCGGCCAAGCGTATTTTAAGCAACGGCGACAGCCAGCCTTCGCCGCTACTAATGCGCCGCAGCCTTGGCCGTCGCCTCGACGTACTGGAATACCCCCTCGCCGACCTAAAAGCCTGCGCAAAAACCTTAGATGCCAGTATCAATGATATTTACATTGCCGCCATTGCCGGTGGCCTACACCGCTACCATAGCGCACTCGGCTGCAAGCTCGCCGCACTGCCGCTGGCCATGCCGGTGAATTTGCGCACCGCGAATGATAGTGACGGCGGCAATCACTTTGCCGCAGCGCGTATTTCCCTGCCCCTGAGCGAAGCCGACCCCAAGCACCGTATTAATCTAATTCAAGCCCAAGTACAGCAAGCCATTACCGAGCCAGCGATCAATATTGTTAACCGCGTAGCACCGCTGTTAGTCCACTTACCCGCTAGCGTACTTAAGGAGCTGGGCGAGCTGGCCAGCCATGTCGATGTACAAGCCTCCAATGTGCCCGGCCTCCGCGACCCGGCCTATATCGCCGGCAGTAAAATTGTAAAAATGTACCCCTTTGGGCCACTGCCGGGCATTCCGCTAATGTTAGTGATGATGTCACACGAGGGCGTATGCTATATCGGCAGTCACTGTGATACCGCAGCGTTTAGCCAACCCGATCTGCTAATACAATGTCTAAGCGAGGAATTTAACGCCCTGTTAAAACCCGCCGCTAGTCCAGCAAAGAAAAAAGCCCCTGTTCGCAAGCCGGTTGCAGCAAAAAAGCCAGCACCCAAAAAAACGGTCAACGCCAAAGCAAGTATCCCGGAAGGAAGTAAATCATGAGCCACCCAGATCAGGTCTTGGCATCGACTTTACACAGCATACAATCGTCAAAAAAAGGTCCTTCGGTATGTGTATTTTTTGACCTTGATGGCACCATTATCGCAGGCTTCTCGGCCACCCACCTGAGCAAGCAACGCCTAAAAAACAAAGACATTACGCTGCAAGAATTTCTGCGCACAGTAAACACCGGCATCAATGCTGCCATCGGCAAAGCCGACTTTGAAGATCTGCTGCAAATTGGCGCTGACGCGTGGAAGGGTCGCAACCATCTCGAACTCATGGCCATGGGCGAACGGCTGTTTAACAAAAAAATTATTAATTTAATCTACCCAGAAATGCGTAAAATTATTAAGGCTCACCAACAGCAGGGTCACACGGTAATACTGTCGTCCTCCGCCACCTGCTACCAAGTAGAACCCATAGCGCGCTTTTTTGGCATTGAACACGTGCTGTGCAATCGCTTTGCACTCAGTGGCGAACAACTCAGCGGCGAAATAGCAAAACCCCTAATTTGGGCCAAGGGCAAAGCCCAAGCAGCCCAGCACTTTGCCGACGAGCGCCAAGCGCCACTGAGCGACTGCTACTTCTACGCCGACGGCAATGAAGATGAAGCTTTAATGCATTTAGTTGGACACCCCCGCCCCACCAACCCCGGCAAAAATTTAGCTCGGGTTGCAAAGTCACGGGGCTGGCCAATTCAACGTTTTGTCAGTCGCAAAAACAACGGCGCCCTGCGCTCCACCGCCGGTGTAATGAGCGTGCTGCCATTTGCCGGTATTGGCTTAGGGCTCGGTTTACTCAAACGCGACAAGCGCGCCATATTAAATTACGCTTCGCCCCGCTGGATTGATCGCATGTTTAAAATAAACGGCGTGAAACTCAATGTTATTGGCAAGGAGAATCTCTGGGCGCAGCGACCCGCAGTATTTATTTTTAATCACCGCAATAACTACGACGCTTTTATGGCCGCCAAACTGATTGAAAAAGACTTTACCGGCGTTGGTAAAAAAGAATTAGAAAATCACTGGCTCACCGGCACCATTGGCAAACTGGCCGACGTGGCGTTTATCGATCGCGCCGATTCAAAAGGCTCGGTAGAGGCGCTTAAACCGATTGAGGAACTCGCCCGTAAAGGTATTTCAATCTGCCTCGCCCCAGAGGGAAATCGGGTAGACACCGAACTGGTTGGCGATTTTAAGAAAGGTGCTTTTCGCATGGCAATGGCGGCGGGAATTCCAATAGTGCCGATTGTATTTCGCAACGCCGAAATGATCGCTGCTCGGGACGCCGCAGTAATGAGTCCCGGCACCGTTGACGTAGCGGTACTACCGCCTATTTCAGTAAAAAGTTGGACACTGAAAAACTTAGAATCAAAAATCAGCGAGGTGCGCCAGCTATATATTGACACCCTTAATGACTGGCCTAAAAACTAAATAGGCAGCGCCGATATCCTCGCGAGAATATCGGCACCTTTTTTAGAAAAAGATGTTATTGCAATTCAAAAAACGGCATCCAAACATCTTCACGTTGCTCAAAGGATACCTTCACCCTATCGCCGATACGTACACTGCCTGGCTCGGCGCTAGGCATTGCCGACGTCAAACGCAAACCTGGCTGTTCATCCAATTCAATAATCACCAAGAGATAGGGAATCTTTAAACCTGGCATCCACGGCATACGGTTTACAGTTATTGCCGCCACCGTGCCCTTGCCAGACATGACTTTGGCCGCAATGCCCTCGCCCAAGCACTTCCGGCAGCAAACACTGGGCGGATGCTGCCAGTACTGGCAGTCGTCGCAGTATTGCATGCGCAGCTTTCCATCCTCACCAGATGTCCAAAAAAAGCTATTCAGCTCGTCTAACTCGGGCACTGGGCCAACGGTCTTATCAAGACTACTTGCATCTGTCACTGTTGTTTCAGTCATTCCATTCATCCATTTCTTCGGCTGAGTTTCACTATTATATGCATCAGCGAGTTTTCATCATCGGCCTAACACACTAGGGTCAATCACGGCGTAGCAAAGCAGCACCAGACAGATTTCCACCGCCATTGCTGACTACCGCGAGCTTTCTGTCGCCACTCAATTGGTGACTACCCGCTTCGCCGCGCAATTGTTTTACGGCCTCATGAAAATAGCCCAAGCCGTGAGTGCGCCCCGCCGACAATTGGCCGCCGTGACTCGCCAGAGGCAGTTCTCCGTCGCGGCCAATACGCTGACCACCCTCGACAAAGGCCGCTGCTTCACCGCGCCCGCAAAAGCCCAAGCCCTCTAGCCACAGCAGGGTTAAAAAGCTAAAGCCGTCGTAAAGTTCAGCAAAGTCGACATCTTTGGGTTTAAAGTCGGTGCGCGACCACAGCATTTTACCGGCGTCTTCGGCGCCAAAACGGGTGAGGTCATCTTGCTGATCCCAGCTGTCACGCCCGTAAAGCGGACCACCAATGGCTTCAATATGAATCGCCTTGGATTTTAAATCTGGTACGCAGTCTTTGTGAGAAATAATAATGACGGTGGAGCCGTCAATAGGCACATCGCAGTCAAATAAACACAGCGGGTCTGAAATCATTCGCGAGGCCAGATAATCGTCCATGCTGAGCGGGTCGCGATACACCGCGCGCTCGTTCAGCATGGCATTGCTGCGCGCATTCAAGGCAACTTGAGCAAGCTGCTCACGTGTTGCGCCAAACTCATGCATATAGCGCGACGCCACCAACGCAGCCCAGCTACTCGCCGAAAATGCGCCAAAAGGCAGCTGCCACTGAAACGGCCCGCTAATGCGCTGACTGCCGGTACCCTGCACGCTAGAGCGGGTGCCCTTGGCCATGGAGCTGGCCTCGGTCATGGTACGAAAGCAAATAACATGGCGGGCTTGGCCGCTGGCCACCGCCATGCAGGCATTGATAATAGCCGACATTTGGGTGGACTCAATACCGGCGTTATACCAGCTCAGTTTTAAATCCATTGCCTCACGCAGATCGGTAATCGACACCGGCGAAAAGCCCGGTGCGGCGTGTTGCATTTGTCCTGGCCAGCTCGACACACCGTCGATATCACTGCGCGACAAACCAGCGTCATCAAGGGCTTGTTTCACCGCATCCACGGTTAATTGCAAGCCATTGCGAGGCAGGCGACGGCCAATTTCAGACTGGCCAATACCGGAAATAACACACTGTTTTTCTGCAAAAATATTCGCCATAAATCAGCTCAGCTCTTTAAACGGTTTATTTTTATCTGGGCGATAGTCCTGGGGCAAACCCAGTACGCGCTCGGCGATGGTATTTAATAACACTTCATCTGTGCCGCCGGCAATACGACCTGCGGGGTCAATCCACGACCACGCAAAATCGGTGCGAAAATCGCCATTGGGATTCATTTCAATGCCCTCCGGGCCGATTAAGTCTAGCGCCAATGCACCCAAACGCTGACGGGCACGCCCCATAATCAGCTTGCGAATACCCGCTTCTGGCCCTGGCTCTTTGCCACGACCCACCGCCGCCATGCCGCGACGGTAAATAGAACGCAGACCCTGTCGCTCTATATAGGCTTCGAGTAAGGTTGCGCGAATTTCGCCGTCGGCAATGGCCGGTGCGCCGGCAATTTCACAGTGCTGGGCGTGTTCAAACAAACTATTGAGGGACATGCCGCCAATGCTTTCATCATACACACCGGCAACACGTTCAATCATTAACATTTCCATGGCCACCGCAAAACCGCGGCCCTCATCGCCTAGGCGCTGAGTATCTGGAATAAAGACATTGTCGAAGAACACTTCGTTTACATCGTCGTGACCAGCCATGCGCCGGATTGGCCGCACGCTAATACCACTGCTGTGCATATCTGCATAGAAACAGGTAATACCCGCGTGCTTGGGGCCGTCGCTATTGGTGCGCGCCACGATAAAGCCCCAGTCGGCAACTTGCGCCCAGCTGGTCCACAGCTTTTGGCCATTGAGCAGCCAGCCATCAACACCGTCTTGAGTGTGACGCTCAGCCTTTAAGCGCACGGCAGCAAGATCAGAACCGGCGCCCGGTTCAGAGAACATCTGGCACCAGATCTGTTCGCCGCGAATTGCCTTTGGTCCCAGCTCGCGACGAGCTTCTTCCGGCGCATAGCGCAGGAATATCGCCATCAACTGCGCAGTGCTAATCACAAAGTATTCGGTGGGTAAGAGGTATTTAAGCTCTTCTTCGCCAAACACAATTTTATGTAATTCGGTAAGACCTGCGCCGCCATACTCAGCGGGTAAATTAATACAGGCAAAGCCGCCTTCCACTTTTTTGGCCTGCCACTGGCGACCAAGAGCAAGATCTTCTGCAAAGCTTAAACCCTGACGCACCTCGCCAGAAAACGCGGGCGCATTTTCGGCCAACCATTGACGGGCCTGCTGACGATACGCACCCAGCTCCGGCAGCGCCTCTATAGGTTCACGAGCATTACCTTGATCGGCAAGACGATAGCTAAAAAAGCGCTCCCGCCATTCCAAACGGCTACCCAATTCCAGCGCCAATACCCGCGAGCGACGGTAGTGATGCTGGGGCAAACCCTCCCAGGTTGAACCCAAACCGCCAAAGGTTTGCATACTCTCTTTGGCGCTAAATTCGTAAGCTTCAATGGCCGCAACCCGCGACGCCGCAGCCAGTTCACGCCAGCTGTCGTCACCTGCCTCATAGGCCAGTAGCGCGTCATCGACACAGCCCCGCGCCAGTTCAATACGCCAGTACATATCGGCAATTTTGTGTTTAATCGCCTGTAACGCACCCAAGGTTTGACCGAATACCTTGCGCTCTAAAGCGTAGTCGCGTGCCAATAACATCGCCGCTTCGGCGCCAGCGCTCTGTTCCACAGCAGTTAACAGAGCGGCAACGGCAAGACTGTCGGCGTGGATTTGCTCGGCATTGTCAGCGGCGAGCACACAAACTTCTGTACCGGCAAAACTCAGTCGCGCTTGCCCGCGCGCTTGATCTATCGCGGGCACAGCTTCTTTGGTGACGCTTGCGTCTGCCAAATTAACCAGCACTAATTTTTTCTGACCGTCATCATCCGCTAAAACGAGGGCATAATCCGCCACCGCCGCAAACGGCGTGGCAACCGAGCGCCCCTGCAATTTTCCCTGAACCAAGGTCAGCGGCGCTCCGCACACGAAACAAGCGACACCATTACCCGCCATTAGGCTTTCTAATACGGTAAGCGCACTGCTATCGGCACTGCTTTGTTTAAGAATTTGTGCAAGTTGATACACCGGCAACAGGGGCAATGACACCGTGGTGCGGCCCATCTCCTGAGCGAGCACCGCCAAACCGCGCAAACCCAAGCCCAGGCCGCCCTGGGCCTCGTCTACCGCCAACATCGGCCAACCCATTTCGGCGATGCTGCCCCAGCTTTCGCTGTCGAAGGACGCTGGCTTGTCTAACAGGGCTTTAAGGTATTCGGGATCGGCCCGCTCAGTCAAAAAGCGCGCAGCCTGATCTTGAATAGCCTGTAAATCTTCATTAATTGCAATCACGTCTTTTGCCGCCTACATCACTTATTCGTTGTTAGCCTTACTGGCTTTTAGCATTTATTCCGCCAACCTACATCAGGCCGGATCAAACTCAGCATAGCCGTTGTTTAGCACCAGCAACTCCCGCTCAACAACAAAAGTACGGAAAGCTGCCTTGCCCTCGCCTTCATTCCAAATTTCAGTGCGTAATGTTTCACCTGGGAAAACAGGGCTGGCAAAGCGCAGATTAAACTTGCGCAGGCGCGCCGGATTGCCATCACACACTGCCGATATCACTGCTCGCGCAGCAAAGCCGTAGGTGCACAGGCCATGCAAAATCGGTTTAGGAAAGCCACCCATCGCCGCGAATTTCGGGTCGATGTGCAAGGGGTTGGTGTCGCCGGTTAAGCGGTAGAGCGCTGCCTGCTCTTCGCGGCTGATTGCGTCGATCACCGCATCCGGGGCGCGCTCTGGAATAGGCTGTGGCACAGGCTGACCGCTCGTGGGGCCGCCGCAGCCGCCATTGCCACGCAAGAATACCGCCGAGGTACAGGTGGCCAGTAATTCACCGCTGTCGACATCACTAATTTCCCGCGCCAGCATCATTACCGAGCCTTTCTCGACACCCTTGTCGTAAATCTCTTGAACATAGCTGCGGCTCTTCACCGTGCCTTCTACCGGCAGCGGCTTATGTATAGTGAGGTATTGTTCGCCGTGCAATAATTTGCTCAGATCAATACCTGTTGCAGGGTCGGCCACCCACATTGTCCCTTGACTCGCCATAGTTACCGCCATTGTTGGCAATACCTCCAGCTTCTTCTCGTAAATTAAATTCAGGTCTGCAGCGGGGTCGCCAGCGCCAGCACCCACACTTAAGGCATATAAAATACAGTCATTCGCAGTGTAATCCTGATGACCCTCGGGGATTGGCCAATTTTTAATTTTTTCGTATTCAAAACCCACGCAATACACTCCAAGCTGATGATGAAATCCACAGCGGCCAAGCGCTGTAGCATTAAGCTCGCCATTAGGACAGTAGCAAGCTCGCAAATTTATATAAAAACTAACACATAATCAGCTACTGATCAACACGAAGGAGGTAGCGCCATTCCGTCTATATACGCTAACATAGCAATAAAATAGCAGCGCTAGCGGTAAGTACTACACCTGCGTAGCGCCAGCAGTTACTATAAATGACACATAATCACTAAATTAAACAATAAATCCGGTGACCCATGACACTCGCCCCCAATTTGCGATCAGCCCTAGCATGCAGCCTTAGCAGTTCATTAGCCCAATGCGCTGCTAGCGACACTGCTTTTTATTTCCAAGACCGCGAGTACTGCTGGCAAGACGTTCGCAATACAATTAGCAGCCTCGACCAACTCCTCAACAAACACCCCCTAGGCGAGCTAAGCCGTGTGGCCTTTATCGCCCGCAGCCGCCCTCTGCATATCAGCTGCCTGTGGGGGCTGCTGACCACCGACCGCTGCGCCTCAATGATCCACTGCTACCAATCCACCGCCAAAATCATCAGCGACATTCGCAAAGAGGGCTACCGCGCCCTGATCGCCGACCAACAAGACTGGAATGCCGAACTGCTAGCCGCAGTGCAAGACATGGGCTGCCTCGGTATTGCCATCACAGAACATTCGCTTGAATTACGCCACTGCCCAGAGCCAAACACCGCAAACCACGCTGGCTCACAAACCACGCCAGCAAACCAAGACGATACCGCCACTGCCATCGAAACCCTGAGCAGCGGCACCACCGGCGCACCCAAGCGCATTCAGCTCAGCCGCCGCAACCTCGCCGCCAGCACCGAGGCCGCCAAGCAAGCGCTCACCCAAATGAACGCCAGCGCCAGCCAGCCCGCACCTATTATTTCGGTATTACCCCTTAGCAATATCAGCGGCGTTTACGCCAGCACCCCCGCACTGGCGATGGGTATGCCCATGGCGATTCTGGAAAAATTCCAATTAGACGACTGGCTGGCCATAGTGCAGCGCTTTAAACCCGTCGCCGCCGATATTCCACCCGCCGCAATGGCCGCCCTGCGTCAACGCCAACTACCCAAGGAGGTGTTTAGCAGCATTAAGGTCGTACGCACTGGCGCCGCGCCGCTAGACCGTGAAGTGCAGGCTTATTTTCAAAATGAGCTAGGTATACCAGTGAATTTAAGTTATGGCGCCAGTGAATTCTGCGGAGTCATCACCAGCTGGACGATGGCTGAGTTAGCAGAATACTCCGCCACTAAAATGGGCAGCTGCGGCCGCGCCCTACCCGGCGTGGAATTACGAATTAGCGACCCAGACACTGGCGCAGTATTAGCCACAAATGAAGTGGGCAGACTAGAAGCCAAAGTCGAGCGTGTTGGCCCCGACTGGATAGCCACCTCCGATCAAGCCCGTCTCGACGAAGACGGCTTTATGTGGTTTGAAGGACGACTGGAAGAAACTATTTTCCGCGGTGGCTTTAAATTAGCACCCCTGCTGATTGCCGAACAACTGCGCCGTCACCCCGCCCTAGCCGACGCGGCGGTCATTGGCGTGGACGATCCGCGATTGGGACAAGTACCCATTGCTGCGCTTGTGCTTAAAGCAGGCCAGAATCAGCCAAGCGATGAAGAGCTAAACCACTTTGCCCGCGAGCACCTCAGCGCAACCGAAATCCCGAGTGCCTATTATTTTGTAGATGAATTGCCGCGCACATCAAGTTATAAGATCAGCCTTGTTGAGTTGCGTAAATTAATCGAGGCGTTTTAATAACAGAGTTTTAAATTGAGGGAAATCCTCTGACAAGTGGGGTATAAATTTGAGTGATACACTTACCTACCAGATCCCGGTCAGGCCCAGCATGACAGCGTTTCCAACATGGAATCTAGCCGCACTCAACAGCCATATCCTACTTAATTTATTGGCCCAGTACATAAATTATTGATTTATACCTATGTGAGCTTATTATCAATGGAAAGGAATGCGTGAAAGAACTAAAGGAAGCCTTCATTTTTACACGGCATACTATTGCGACGTCCAACAAACCGCTGTTTTTGCAGAATGAATTTCTCAAGCCATTTCGCCTCAGCCTTGAAGAGGGAGAGGTATTATTCTACGTGAGCCTCTATCGCTTACCATTAGTTTTCAAGGGGGTTATGTGGCAATAGAGTCACCGTTATTTCAAAGTGCTATGGAACTTTTCGGGCACTCACTTTCACATTACATCGGCAAGAAAGAACTGGACCGAAAACTGGTAATTCTTCATCTCGCCAACGCGATTGAATTGATATTAAAGGATTTGGTTCTTGATTCGGGTGAGTCGATTTACAAAAACCCAAAAGAAACAATCACAATACAGGGATGCTTATCAGCACTTGAAAAGCATAATATCAAAGTGCCTTATCTTAATAAGATTGAGTTATTAATTGATGAGCGCAATGCTCTCCAGCATCGATTTGGCTCACCTAATGAACTTACCAGCATTTTCTACATGAACATCGCTCAAGATTTCTTCAAGCAAGTTCTTAAAATGCACTATGGTCAAGAATATGGAGAAATAATATCGCAGTTTGCAGAGGAACAGGATCTCGCTACCTACAATTTGAGCAACCCATCTAATGACCAAGAGCTCGAGAAATTACAAGAACTTTCCAAAATTCACCCATTAGGCGCCTTTCTTTCTGCGTGGTCCTATTTTGAAAAAATGACAGAAGACTTTATGTCAGAATCCGGCCTAGATTTTGGACGGCGGCGACCATTCATGATGGAACTAACTAGGGGTCGCTTGGCACACTATGGAATTGCACTGCCGGAACCCCTTCTTTTCAAAATCCAAGCAATGCGGCACCTCAGGAATATGTCTGCACATGGCCGCTCTGAACCGACCAAAGACGACGTCATTGAAGCCATTGAAACAATAGAAGAGCTCGAGCGTTTTCTGGAAAGCCTTAGTAAAAATGATATTTCAGAGCGTGCACGGCCTGATAAAGAGGAGTACGAAAAAACGCAGAGGGAATATCAGGCGGAGCGAGAAAGCATGAACGAACGCCACCAACGCATGATGGAGTTTGATAAAACCGACGGCTAACAACCAACCTGTGGCAGACACAGCGGCGCCCATTACATTAAGCTATTGGCTTAAGTCGAGTGTAGCCATAAACTGTAGGCTCACCAATAACGATCCCGCAACCCCTTTTTATAAAGCTTACCGTTATCCATACGCGGCAGCGCCGCATCAAAATCAATACTACGTGGGCATTTAATCGCGGAGAGTTGGGCACGACAGTAGGCCATTAATTCCGCTGCCAAGTCATCGCCAGCCTCGCTCCAATTTAATGGTTGAATGACGGCTTTGACTTCTTCGCCGAACTCGGCATTGGGTACGCCAAACACGGCAACGTCCATTACTTTGGGATGCACAGTTAAGATATTTTCTATTTCCTGAGGGTAAATGTTCACGCCACCAGAAATAATCATGAAACTTTTGCGATCGGTTAAGAATAAGTAACCGTCTTCATCAACGTAGCCAATGTCGCCCAAGGTCGACCAGCTAGGGTGCTTGGGATTGCGGGCATCTTTGGTTTTAGCCTCATCGTTTTTATATTTAAAATCAAAGCCACCCTCAAAATACACCGTGCCCTGTTCGCCTGCGGGCAGCTCCTCGCCGTCGTCGTCGCAGATATGCAAAATACCCCACTGAGCACGGCCCACCGAACCCCGTTTTTTCAGCCATTCTTCAGAGGTTATATACGTGGCACCGTTACCTTCTGAACCGCCGTAGTATTCATAGAGGATGGGGCCCCACCAATCGATCATCTGCTGCTTAATGGGCACCGGACACGGCGCTGCGGCGTGAATAACGCACTCTAAGCTTGAACAATCGATACTATTGCGCTGGTACTCCGGTAATTTAAGCAAGCGCACAAACATAGTCGGCACCATTTGCATATGCGTCACTTTAAAGCGCTCAATGGCACTGAGTAGCGCAACTGGCTCAAATTTTTCGCAAATAACAACGCAGCCACCAATGCTCTGCACTGTCATGCTAAATACCAAGGGCGCAGCGTGGTAAAGCGGCGCTGGGGACAAATACACACTGCGCTCTGACACGCCGTATTGCTCACGCTGCATGGCAACAAAGGGTAGCGGTTGATCAGCTGGGGCGCCGCTTAGCGGCAGCTGTACGCCCTTGGGTTTGCCAGTGGTGCCCGATGAATAGACCATATACTGACCGGCGGTTTCATCGCTAATACGCTCAGCGGGCTGCTCGGCAATAGCCTGCGGCCAGCTCGGCAGCGTCGCTGATTCACGGTCTACAAAGAAATTAAATTGCTCACCAAACTCAGCGGCGGCACCTTTGGCTATCAGCTCTTTAACGCCGGGCAAGTCTGACGATGCCACCAACAAAGATGCGCCGCAGTCTTTAATAATATACGCCGCTTCAGCCAAGGTTAGGTGACTAGAAATAGGGGTGAAATACAGGCCCGAGCGCTGAGCTGCCCAGCTAATCTCAAGGAAGCTCGATGAGTTGTGCATCCAAATGGCAATACCATCGCCGGGCTTTAAGCCCAGCGCACGAAATTGCTGGGCGCCTTGATTGGAACGGCTCTCTAGCTGTGCATACGTAGTGACTTCACCACTGCCCGCCATGATGATTGCAGGGGTATTGGGTCGTTCCTTGGCGTGAATACTCGGGTGCATACATAGCTCCAAAAAAAGCGAACAATAATTTTAAAAAGAATAGTGTTAAGCGTTTTAATTCTTCAGTAATGCATTAATTGCCGAATCTGTATTTATCCAATCAAGCTTAATTTCGCGGTAATCAAATAACCAATTGCCGACATCGTCCGACGACATGTGATCGATATAGTAACCGGTATGATCGAGGCCAATATTGGAGTACACCGAGAAGCGCGTTTCAATGCGCGCAGAGTTGGTTTTAAGCTCCTGAATATCTGGCATTGCAAGATGATGTTTTAATCGCGGCGGTTTTGGACCGCCCGCATTTAACAAGGCGATAAACTCGCCCTGAAGATCCACAAAAAATTGCCGTACCCCCACTGGGCCGCGATACGTATCGCGGCCCGCCATGGGCAGGTATTGTGCGTCGGCATGAAAGAGCGCCGATAAGTTTTGACTGTCACCTGCATCAACATAGCGGCAATAGCGCGACAGGGTCGCGCGAATCGCCTCGGCGGCGACACATTGCGCTAGCGATGCAGTGTCAGGCATTGGCTTATTCGCCAGACTTTTTGCCCTCAGAAACCATTTTCGCTACGCCCTGGTTAACGATATCCCAAAATTCTTTGGTAGAAGAGCTTACCGTGTGGGTGTCGAAGTGCGCGTTAAGCGAGTTGCGGTAGCCCTGAATATCGGCGGTGCGATTCAGCGAGCGCTTGAGCATGGCGGTGGCGTGTGGCGGCGCCTTGGCAATCTGCTGAGCCATTTTCATGGTGAAATCTTCCAGCTCGGCGCGGGGTACAACGTGGTTGACCATGCCCCACTCTTTGCCGTCTTGGGCGCTGATTTTACCGCCGGTGAACAGCAGTTCTTTGGCTTTACGGGTGTTCAATACCCAAGGGTGGAGCAGCGCTTCTACCGCAGCAGCGCCCATGGAATGCAACACTGGATCAGAGAAGTAAGCGTCGTCGCTGGCAATAACCAAATCGCAGGAGTTTGCCACCATAAAACCACCGGCAATACAGGCACCGCTCACTTCAGCAATCGTGGGCTTGGGTAGATCCCAAATACGCATGGCATTCCCAAGGAAGTGTTCCTGCTCCCAATGCCAGTGCTGTTCAACAGTGTAATCACCGCGCAGTTTCATGCCGTCGGCCAGATCGTGACCGGCAGAAAAGTGCTTACCTTGACCACCAATAATAACCACGTGAACTTCGCTGTCGGCTTTGGCGCGGGCCAGTGCGTCGTCTAGCTCGGCGAGCAAGCGCGTTGACTGGGCGTTGCCCTTGTCTGGACGGTTGTGGCAAACCCGCAGTACTGCACCCGTTTTTTCATAAGTAATATCGTTATATTCCATGCTCATCTCCGTTATTGCTGGACGGGTAATCAAGGTGGCCCGAGTCCAATCAGTGCAGCTGTTGAATTCAGCACCTCTTGGCCGCCCCAACAACTAACTATGTGTTAGCTTTCAAATTAGCACATGCGCGCCTCGCTGGCAATTCGCAGTGCTACGCTCTTTTTATCTATGCGGCGCAATTACCTTATGCAGTTAGTGACGACCACAGTTGCTCTGAGCCAGCGGCCAAGATTTTATTGCCCAGCTGCTCTGACCAGTAGCGCTCATTGCCCGCCTCTGCCCGCCATTGCCACAGACGGCGCGTGTAATAATGCAGCTCGTGCTCGTCGGTAATACCGATGGCGCCAAATACTTGGTGGCCAATTCGGCTCACGTCTTTGGCGGCGACGCTGGCCGTGTATTTCGCCACGGCGGCTCCCGCCAAAAACTGATTATTATCCAGCTCGCGACAGGCGTATTTGCCAGCCATTTCCGCCGCTGCGGCGCGGCAACTGGCTTCTGCTAACTGGTGCTGCAAGGCCTGAAACTTGCCAATCGGCTTGCCAAACTGCTTGCGGGTATTGGCGTAGTCCACGGCCAATTCCACTACCTTGTCGCAGGCGCCACTGATCATTAGGGCGCGCATTACAGCCAAGCCA
>NZ_JBFRYA010000028.1:0-10056 GCF_040892635.1 Zhongshania guokunii
CAGGCTTCTAAATCAAAATGCCCCAGCCGAATTCGGTTGGGGCATTTTACTTTGTGGAATCTAAATAGTTGGGCAACTGGCGACGAGAGCCTGCCCCGCGAAGCGCTTTGGGTACCAACGGCCAGACCCAAAACAGTCGCTGCGCTCCTGGGGTCAGCTTTCGCCAGGCTTTGATTTAAATGGCCAAAGCACTCGCTTTACTCGCGGGCCACACTGACCCGAGACTCAATAGAGTCTCGGGTTTTTTTATGGGTTACTGGAAGTGGGCTCCACCAGGCGATGGCCTACGTAGGTCACAGCCAAAGCACTCGCTAACGCTCGCGGGCTGGGCCCTCGCCAGGCTTCTAAATAAATGGCCACAGCACTCCCTGCAGTCGTGGGCCACACTGACACCCCGTTCAGCTTATGCTGGACGGGGTTTTTTATTTAGGACGCGAGAAGCGTCGCTCACTAAATACCGGGCTCATGCAACATGGCCACAGCGCTTCGCGGGCCACGCTGAACTCTGTTCTGCAAGAACGAGTTTGGTGCGACATAGCGCAGCGAAGGCGTCGCGTAGCGATTGCGTACCCAAAGCACTCGCTTCGCTCATGGGGCAGGCTCAGCACTGCTCGCAACACAAAGTAGGTAATCATTACGCACCGCACTCAATTAAGAACCGCAGTCCGCCCTAAGCCTTTTTAAAACCCGCAACACCCCTAACAGCGCCACGCTAGACGGGAGACGGTGAACGCAAAAGCTAAAGCCTACATGTTCGCTCTGGCGTCAAGTGTCTCCCCTTGCAAAGCATCAATCAAGGTAGTCTGCTATCATCCGATACCATACTAAAACTCCGCATACCAATTGATGCAAAGTTAAACCTCTATGCCAGACTCATTAGAAGAATTCGCGTTTGCTCGGTTTTTGAGGTTTTGGCGAGCTGTACATGGACTCAGCCAAGAGGAGCTCGCTTTTCGTCTGCAGTGTTCCCCGCGCCATATTAGCCGCTTAGAAAATGGCAGCAGTCGTCCTAGCGAGGCAATTATTAGCGAAATCGCGCTTGCGTTGAATTTAGGTAAGCGGGACTTAAATCATTTACGGATTTCGGCGGGCTATGCGGCTTCGGAAGAGATAATAGATTTTAATGCGCCGGAGCTAAAATGGTTGCGTAAGGCAATGATTTTAACCTTGCGTGCTCTTGATCCATATCCGACTTCTTTAATGGACACGTCAGCTAATATATTGATGGTCAATCGTGGCTGGCTGGGGTTTTACAGTAAATTATTGTCGAGTGACGAACTGCAAAAAACAGGTAATTTCTATGATTATCTGTTCAGCCGCGGGGTCAGCGGGGGGGTAAGCAATCTCGAAAACACCTTGTCTGTGATACTAATGAGCTTACAGCAGGTAGCCTTATTCAATAATAAAGACTCCGATCGCGCGACCTTAGCAAGGTTGAACGCGGCGCCAAGCGTTCCTGCTGACTGGCGTCAGCGGGCGGCGGGACTAGAGCCGATGGCGAGTTATCGGGTGCAGGTTGATTTCGATGACGATTTAGCAACTTTCTTTAGTGTAAGTACGACTGTCGGTGCACTCGGTCCGACGGCATATGCCTCTGAACCTCGACTTACCATCTGCACCCTTTACCCTGAAGACGACGCCCTAGACTTGTCGGGTCTAGTCGATGACAAGAAAAAACACCCATTGTTGTTTTATTGAGCTGTGCAGACTCTTTCTTAGGCTTTATTTCTGGAAACAAGACATCGAATGTCGTGGTGATGCCGAGCCCGCGGTATGACAATGCTCCTTTATAAAAATTACTCAGCTGAGGTTAGATAATGTCTGCGCCTATTTTATGCGATAGAGACTTGGAGTTTATGCTCTTTGAGTTATTCGATTCAGAAAGCCTTACACGCCGATCGCGTTACGCCGAACATAGTCGGGAAACCTTTCTAGCATCTATTGCAACCGCTAAAACGGTTGCGGAGCGTTATTTCTTACCAATCCGTCAAAAAATGGACCTCCATCAGCCGACTTTTGATGGTAAAAAGGTGGCGATGATACCTGAAATAAAAGTCGCTTTAGACGCAACATTGGCTGCAGGCTTGGGTTCGACTACTGCTGATTTTGAATTAGGCGGCATGCAGTTACCGCCGATAGTGGCCTCGGTTGCCGGTGCTTACTTGTCGGCTACTGGCAGTACTGCCATGGGTTACTTGATGTTGACCTCTGCCAATGCCAGCTTAATTTCCGCATACGGTACCCCCGAGCAAATTAAAACTTGGGTAGAACCTATGCGGATCGGGCGCTTCGCGGGGACCATGGCAATGACTGAGCCCAGCGCGGGCTCAGGTTTAGCCGACCTTACCAGCAGCGCGGTAAAGGCGGATGACGGCACCTATCGTATTACCGGCAACAAAATTTATATATCGGGCGGTGATCACGATCTTAGCGAGAATATTGTGCATTTGGTTTTAGCGCGGATAAAAGGCGCGCCCAAAGGCACCAAGGGAATCTCGCTGTTTATTGTGCCTAAGTTTTTACTTGACGAAGACGGCTCCATTGGTGAGCGCAATGATGTGGCATTAGCCGGCTTATTCCATAAAATGGGTGGTCGTGGCCACACCTCCTGTGCGCTTAATTTTGGCGAGCAGGGTGGTGCTGTGGGCTATTTGGTCGGCGAGGAACATCGTGGCCTCAGCTATATGTTTCATATGATGAATGAAGCCCGCATTATGGTCGGCACAGGCGCAGCAACCACCGCACTTACTGGCTACCAGTACTCGCTGCACTACGCTAAAGAGCGCCCGCAAGGCCGATTACCCTCGTGTAAAGACCCGCTCTCGGCACCGGTAAACATTATTGAACATGCCGATGTGCGGCGGATGTTGCTGGCCCAAAAAGCGTATTCCGAAGGGGCCATGGCGCTGTGTTTGCTAGGCTCACAGCTGGTTGATGACAGTCACACCGCTGAAACTGACGCCGCTCGGGCTCGGGCTAAAACTTTGCTGGATATTCTCATACCGGTTATAAAAAGCTGGCCGTCGGAATACGGCCCGAAGTCCAATGATCTTGCTATTCAGGTACTGGGCGGAGCGGGTTATACAAACGATCATCCGGTGGAGATGTTTTATCGGGACAATCGCTTAAACCCAATTCACGAGGGCACCACCGGTATTCAGTCGCTGGATTTACTCGCGCGTAAAGTACCAATGAATAATATGATGGGCTACCAGCTATTGTTAGAAGAGTTTCAAAGCGGTATCGATGCGGCTCATTCGCGAGCGGAGCTGGCTGACCTCGCCGAGCAACTGAGTGAGGCAGTAGGAATATTGAAGACGACGACAAACTCGTTATTAGCGGCGATGATGACCGAGAATATCGACATGGCGCTGTCAAACTCGGTTAAGTATCTTGAACTGTTTGGCAACGTAGTTATTGCATGGCTGTGGCTGAAACAAGGTATTGTCGCGACCGATGCTCTCGCTAAAAAGCCGCATGAAAGCGATGAAAATTTTTACCGTGGTAAGCTGCAAGCTGCTCGATACTTCTATAGCTTTGAGCTACCACAAATCCAAGTATGGTCAAAAATTCTGACTGACTTGGATCGCAGTGCTTATGATATGCGGGCAGCATGGTTTTAAGATCTAATACTAATAAGAGAGGATATTGCCTTGGTTGCTTTTGTTGATAAAGAAAAGATTGCTGAAAAAATCGGGTTTGAGCCGGAGCCAACATCGTGGTTTACCGTTGACCAAGAAACCATTAATAAATTTGCAGATTGCACTTTAGATCGCCAGTTTATTCACGTAGATCCCGATAAAGCCAAGGCTACGCCTTTTGGTACTACGATTGCACATGGCTTTTTGAGTTTGTCGATGCTCTCCCATTTTGCCGAACAATACAGTGTATTGATTAATGGCTACTATATGGGTGTGAATTATGGCTTCGATAAAGTGCGCTTTATCTCGCCGGTCAAAGTGAATAGCCGTATACGCGCGGTGCCGAAAATTCTAGATATAAGTACCAGTAAGCCAGGTCAGTACCTGTTTAAGACTCAGGTTACCATTGAAATAGAAAATGAAGATAAACCCGCCTGTGTGGCTGAATGGCTAACCGTGCAAATGATTGCTTAAGGAGAATGTAATGACAATTCGATTTGATGGCCAAGTGGCTATAGTTACTGGCGCGGGCAATGGTTTGGGCCGCAGCCACGCACTGGCCTTGGCTGCTCGCGGCGCAAAAGTGGTCGTTAATGATTTGGGCGGCGCACGCGATGGCAGTGGTGCCTCCTCTGCTGCGGCCGCTGAAGTGGTTGAATTAATAAAACAAGGCGGTGGTGATGCGATTGCTCACGGTGCCAATGTTGCCAATTTCGCAGAAGTTGAAGACATGGTCGGGCAAGCCATGGCCAAGTGGGGGCGAGTTGATATTCTCATTAATAATGCAGGAATATTACGGGATAAATCTTTCGCTAAAATGAGCTTGGATGATTTCAAATTAGTCATGGACGTTCATCTGATGGGGTCGGTGAATTGCTGCAAAGCGGTGTGGGACATTATGCGCGAGCAAAACTACGGGCGTATCGTGATGACCACATCGTCGAGCGGTATGTACGGTAACTTTGGTCAGAGTAATTACGGCGCGGCAAAAATGGCTGTTTTAGGCTTAATGAACACTCTAGTTTTGGAAGGCGCCAAGAACAATATTAGGGTGAATGCGCTGGCACCAACTGCTGGCACACGTATGACCGAAGACATTATGCCGGAAGAGTTTATGGGATTACTGACACCTGAGGCGGTGACAGCGGGTGCATTGTTACTTTGCCATAACGATGCTCCAACTCGCCAAATTCTCTGCGCGGGCGCCGGTGGTTATGCCAGTGCTAGGCTCGTTGAAACAGACGGAATTTTCTTGTCTGCGGAGGAGCAAACCCCAGAAAGTGTCGCGGCTCAGTGGCAGGCGGTGAATGACATCAGTACTCAGCAAGAGCTGGAGTCGGGTATGAAGCAGAGCGAGAAATTTTTAAGTAAAGCCATGGCCAAGCTCAAATCGAAGATTTAAATTTAATGTTTACGATATTTGAGGGGCTGGGATGCTTCGCAGCTCCTCAAAATTGTTAGCTTATATTGTTGGCCAATTCCTCAGCGTATCGATATAAAGTTGGCGAACCTCCTCAATACCTTCGCTAATGTTGTCTAGCGTCCAGTCGCTAAGGGAAATGGCTGGCAGCACGGCCACATCAACTGTCCCTGGGCTCATAACAGCGGCGTCTCTGGCGGCGATCATTTCAGCGTTGCGAAATACAATTGGCACTATGGGTATGCCTGCGGCCATGGCCATGCGGAATGCGCCTTTTTTAAATTCGCCCACTAATTCGGTGTCGACGCGATTGCCCTCGGGGGCGAGGCAGATTGAGATGCCTTTGCGGGCCAGTTCTTCTATTGGCTTAAGTGCTTCCACTGAGCCTTTTGAGTCGGCGCGATCGATAAAGGCGACATCGGCGAGTTTGCCAATGGTGCCGGTGAGCCAGTGATTTTCTAATTCTTTTTTACCAACGCCGGTAAAGTCTTTTTCAATCAGTTTGGCGGCCATAAAAGCGTCGTAGTTATTGCGGTGATTAAAAATAAATACCGCGGGTCGCTGCGCCCAGAGATTCTCCTTGCCAATAACATTGAGTTTCACGCCGTTTATTTTAAACATGCGATCAATCCAGCGGGGCGAGGCGTAATTTAATATGGCGCGCTTGTCGCGTTTGAGTAAACCGAGCCCTAAGCCA
This sequence comes from Zhongshania guokunii, assembly GCF_040892635.1. Lineage (NCBI taxonomy): Bacteria > Pseudomonadati > Pseudomonadota > Gammaproteobacteria > Cellvibrionales > Spongiibacteraceae > Zhongshania > Zhongshania guokunii. Next base: position 5,759 of record NZ_JBFRYA010000028.1, read on the forward strand.
ATACCGGCAAATGGCAGCACGCTCATTACACCGGCGGTGGAGCGCAGGGCGCCGTTGTTTTTGCGACTGACAAAACGTTGAATTGGCCAGCCCCGTGACTTTGCAACCCGCGCTAAATTTTTGCCGGGATTGGTGGGGCGGGGATGTCCAACTAAATGCATTAAGGCTTCATCTTCATTGCCGTCGGCGTAGAAGTAGCAGTCGCTCAGTGCCGCTTGGCGCTCGTCGGCAAAGTGCTGGGCTGCTTGGGCTTTGCCCTTGGCCCAAATTAGGGGTTTTGCTATTTCGCCGCTGAGTTGTTCGCCACTGAGTGCAAAGCGATTGCACAGCACGTGTTCAATGCCTAAAAAGCGCGCTATGGGTTCTACTTGGTAGCAGGTGGCCGAGGACGACAGTATTACCGTGTGACCCTGCTGTTGGTGAGCCTTAATAATTTTACGCATTTCTGGGTAGATTAAATTAATAATTTTTTTGTTAAACAGCAGTTCGCCCATGGCCATGAGTTCGAGATGATTGCGACCCTTCCACGCGTCAGCGCCAATTTGCAACAGGTCTTCAAAGTCGGCTTTGCCGATGGCGGCATTGATGCCGGTGTTCACTGTGCGCAGAAATTCTTGCAGCGTAATGTCTTTGTTTTTTAGGCGTTGCTTGCTCAGGTGGGTGGCCGAGAAGCCTGCGATAATGGTGCCATCGAGGTCAAAAAATACACATACCGAAGGACCTTTTTTTGACGATTGTATGCTGTGTAAAGTCGATGCCAAGACCTGATCTGGGTGGCTCATGATTTACTTCCTTCCGGGGTACTTGCTTTGGCGTTGACCGCTTTTTTGGGTGCTGGTTTTTTTGCTGCAACCGGCTTGCGAACAGGGGCTTTTTTCTTTGCCGGACTAGCGGCGGGTTTTAACAGGGCGTTAAATTCATCGCTTAGGCATTGTATTAGCAGATCGGGTTGGCTAAACGCTGCGGTATCACAGTGACTGCCGATATAGCATACGCCCTCGTGTGACATCATCACTAACATTAGCGGAATGCCCGGCAGTGGCCCAAAGGGGTACATTTTTACAATTTTACTGCCGGCGATATAGGCCGGATCGCGGAAGCCGGGTACATTGGAGGCTTGTACATCGACGTGGCTGGCGAGTTCACTGAGTTCCTTAAGTGCGCTAGCGGGTAGGTGGACTAACAGCGGTGCAACGCGGTTAACAATATTGATCGCTGGCTCGGCAATGGCTTGCTGCACTTGGGCTTGAATTAGATTAATACGGTGTCTGGGGTCGGCTTCGCTCAGGGGCAGGGAAATACGCGCTGCGGCAAAGTGGTTGCCGCCGTCACTATCATTCGCGGTGCGCAAATTCACCGGCATGGCCAGTGGCAGTGCGGCGAGCTTGCAGCCAAGTGCGCTATGGTAGCGATGTAGGCCACCGGCAATGGCGGCAATGTAAATATCATTGACGCTGGCATCTAAGGTTTTTGCGCAGGCTTTTAGGTCGGCAAGGGGGTATTCCAGTACGTCGAGGCGACGGCCAAGGCTGCGGCGCATAAGCAGTGGTGAAGGCTGGCTGTCGCCGCTGCTTAAAATACGTTTGGCCGATTGCCAATGTTGCTTAAGTTCGTCTAGGCGTTCACTGGGGTGTTGTAGTAGGTCTTTGCCACCGCGAATTCCCACGCGTATTTTTTTGTTGATGCTGGGTATTACCCTGACAATAGCTTGGCTAATACCGCGCCGACTTAGGCTAATACTGTCGATGTCTTCAGGGATGGGGGCGGCCAGTGGTGGTCGCGCAGGTGTCGCTCGGCGGTCATTGAATAAGAGCTTTAAAAGCATAAGCCCGCCCATGCCGTCGGATACCGCGTGATGCATTTTTATAACCAACGCCGCCTTAGCGCCTTGCTCCTTGACGCCTTCGACGATAAAAACCTCCCATAGCGGGCGCTGGGTGTCCATTGGCGCAGCGAGGATTTGGCTGGCGGTATCGAGTACATCGCGCAGCTTACCGGGGCTAGCCGCGCTAATGCGGCGCAGGTGGTAGTCTAGGTTAAAGTCGGGATCGACTACCCAGCGCGGGGCAGTAATGGCGAGGGCGGGCGCGACAATATGCTGACGCAGACGAATAAATTGCCTGCTGGCGTAGTCGAAGGTGGCGCGCAGCTCTGTGAAATCTGGCACCTCATCGAGCAGGGCAATTGACAGCATTGCGCTGCGGGTTTTTACCGAGGCTTCGCCGCGCAGCATAAGCAACTCTAGGGCGTCGACCTCATCTTTAAACGTACTTTGGCTGTCAGTCATGGTTTTGAACTCGATTAAAAAAACGTTGATTAAAGGTGCGGCGGGCTGAGGCAAAGCGATGATCACTGAGCTGTAAAAGTGTCTCTAGCTCCTCGATATAGCGCTGTCCTAGCTGGGCCTGATAGCCTCCGGTATTGTCGATAACGCCGCGATTTTCGGCTATTTGTAAGCCGGTTTTGAATAAATGTATCGATGCCGCCTCGGAGTGAATAATGCGTTTTTGCAATAGATACTGGCGCGCCGCGCCAGCACAAAACTGGAAGAAATCTTTGTTGCCGAGGGCGTCCTTGTCGGCTTGTAATTTAAGGCAGACGGCGACCACCCAATAACTTTCTAAGAAGCAGCGCAACACACTGTCGGCGGTAATGGGCTGCATGGCGCCGAGTAGGGTGAGGGTGGCTTCTGGGCCGCTTTCCAGGGCTTGCTGCCACTGGGGGTCGACCTTGGCTAAACGTTCGGTCAGGGTTTTGCGAAATTGATTTTTTTCTAAGAAAAAGAAATCGAATTTAAGTAGGTCGCGAAGTTGCAGCGCCGTGTCCCAAAAAATATCTATGGCTTGGCCTTCACTCTTTTCGGCAGCGGCGGTTAATGCCAACTCGGCAATAGCGCTGTCGAGAAAGTGATGAATCACCCAGTTGCGATAATAGGAGGCGGCAACGTGGGCGTCGCGATTAATGGTAAAAACCGCCTCGGGGCCGTCGGTTTCGGCGTGAATAAGGCCTTGGCCAATGAGTGCATCGAGTTCCTCTTGAATGCCCTCATCGCAGAGCAACCGCTTGGCGCTAGCAGTCATCGGCGCGTCATGGAGTTCGGTGTAGTGTACGAACTCGCGCAGTGCCATTTTAAGTTGCTCAAAACTCAGGGCTTGTCGAAAGGCGCTGAGGGCGGTCATGGTAATGAGGGAAATGGCGGTGATCGGCGTGGCCTGATTGATGCGCAATGAAATTTCAAAGGCCAATTTTTGCAGGGCAAGGTGGTAGTCGCTGTCGCTGAGTTGCTTGGCTTCTTCATGGCTGCCGAGGTAGCTGCTCAGTGAGAGTGGTTCGCCAAAGCGGACATAAATGCGGCCAAAGCGACCGTGGGCAGACTTAAAATAATTGATCATCCATTTTAAATCTTCTTTTTTCTTGGCAACGCCCATCGCTTCACCGGCATAGCCTTTCACTTCGTTGAGCTGATCGTAGGTGGTAGAGGCGGGGATTAGGGCAATGTCTTCGCAGCGGCCATCGCGGTAAGCGTCGACCACATATTTTAATAAACCTAGTTTGGGCGGTAGCGACTTTCCGGTGCGGGAGCGGGTGCCTTCTATATACCACTGCAGGCTAAAGCGTTTTTCGACCATATAGCCGAGGTATTCCTTTAACACCCAACGGTATACGGGGTCGCTGCGAATATCGCGGCGAATAAAGATTACCCCAGAGCGGCGCATAATATAGCCCATTGGCCAGAAACTCATATTAATACCGCCGAGGGTACTGGTACGAGGTAGTCCGGCTTCGTGTAGGGCGACGGACATCACCCCAACGTCCATATTGGAGCGGTGCGAGGGTAGAATAATTGCGGGCTTGCCATGCACTTCGCTGCGGACTTTTTCAATTTGCAGGGGATCAATATCCAATTGCTCAACGTAGCCACGCCGGTAAAGAATACGGCCCATAATAAGATTGATGTCTAGGCCCAGTGGCGTAAAGCCCGAGGCCAACTCTTTGAGGGCTTTGTCGGCCAAGGCTTCGGCTTGAATGAGTGGTAGTTGTTTTTGTTCAGCCAGTAGCCGAAGGCCCTCTTGAAAGCGGCTGGACGCGCGTATTTCTTCGCGCACCAGTTTTGGCATTTTGTATTGGGGGCCAAGCAGTTGTGATGCTGCACGCTCTAGGGCGAGAGTTGCCCGCCGGACCACAAAATTTGCAAATTTATCTTCAGTTTCGCTGGCGCGCAGTTGCGCCCAAATATCCCGTAGCGCAGTAATGGTGGCGGGTTCGCCTTCAAGGACGTGAACGCGCTCGGTCTGGGT
>NZ_JBFRYA010000029.1:0-7653 GCF_040892635.1 Zhongshania guokunii
CAGACTGACCTTAGGTGCGTTAAACTAATTGACGGTGATTATTGCACAAAGATAATCTGAGTATGATCAAGTGGTCAGTGCTGAGAGCGTGTTAGTTGAGTGCGAGTTTAATATTGTCTTCTGATTGATTTATAAGGAAAATAATCTTTAGAAGGAGGTTTTCCTGAGTATCGACGGGATTCCGTTTACGTCATTTTCATAAAAATATTTTACCACTGCTGTTCGGTTAACACTTCGATAGAACGGGAATTTTTCAATGATCATAATAACTTACAGCCAAATTAGTGTGTCCCCGACTTGAACGCGAATCCGGCAACGTATCCTCTTGGCCAGACTCTGGCGGCCGAGACGATGCGACGTATACCGGAAAGACGCTGTTTGCACAGATCATTGACTTTCTTCCGTGGAAAACTTTTCACAGGCTCGTGTCCCGGTACGATGGGGATCACCGTATTCGCACACTCCCGTGCGCCGCGCGCTGGCGTGTGCGCAGCTCACCTACAGGGAGAGCCTGCGCGATATCGAAGCGTGTCTCTCGGCGCAATCGGCCAAGCTGTACCACATGGGCATTGGCTCGCCGATCAAGCGTTCTACCCTGGCGGATGCCAACGAGCGACGAGACTGGCGAATTTATGCCGAGTTTGCACAACGGCTGATCACGCAAGCTCGAAAACTCTATGCCGAAAAGGATCTTGGGCTGGATCTGACGAACACTGTTTATGCGCTAGACTCCACCACAATAGATCTCTGCCTGTCGCTGTTTCCATGGGCGCCATTTTGCAGCACCAAGGCGGCGGTGAAAATGCATACACTGCTGGACCTGCGTGGCAATATCCCGAATCTTATACACATTTCCGATGGCAACGTGCGCGATGTCAACGTACTCAACCTGATGATTCCGGAACCGGCCGCGATCTATATAATGGACCGCGCCTATCTCGATTTCGAGTGACTTTTCACCCTTCACGACGCAGGCGCTTTTTTGTCACCCGGGCCAAAACGACTTCCGACCTGCGAAGAATCTATTCGGCGCCGAGCGACCGGGCGCAAGGGATCATCTGCGATCAGACAGTGGCCCTGTCGGGGTTCTACAGTCAAAAGAGCTACCCCCATCATCTGCGCCGCATTCGCTTCAAAGATCCAGAGACGGAAAAAACACTCGTCTTTCTGACCAACCTGCTTGGCCCTCCACCAACGACCATTTGCGAGCGATACAAAGCCCGCTGGCAGGTCGAGTTGTTTTCAAATGGATCAAGCAACATCTCCGTATCAAGAAGTTTTACGGCGCGTCAAAGTACAAGTCTGGACTGCCGTGTCGGTGTACGTGCTGGTAGCTATCATCAAGAAGCGCCTCAATTTGGAGGCATCCCTCTACACTTTGTTACAGGTAATTTCAGTCACTCTGTTCAAGAAAACCCCTTTAAAAAAGGACCTTTTCAATACCAAACATATCCTGGAGGATAACATGAATTCTAACCAACTGAACTTATTCAATATTTAACCGGACAGTAGTGATATTTTACGATAAATTAATTTAGGATATATGTAATGGCACAACTAGGCATATCTGATATAAACAGAGTTATTGAAGTTGCATCAAGGTTGTTTGCAGAACATGGGTTTGATGGCGTCGGAATTAGGCGAATATCTGAAGTAAGTGGTGTTAAAACGGCAACCATATTCTACCATTTTGGTACAAAATCGAGCTTATATGAAGAGGCGCGCGAATACAAATACCTAGAAGCAGTTAAGGCAATTTCAAATGCAGCCAAATCAGCAAATACCCCAGATAAAAAGCTGCAAAGTATTCTGGGCGCTTTTCTCGACAAACTCCTCAGCGACCGAACGTTGCTCATGCTATTGCAGAGAGATGTTGCTGATGAAGTCGCGCGTGGCGGTCCCGTATACCCTCCCTGCAGAAATTCTGTGTTAATTGAAGTTACAGAGGAGCTGTTTCAGACTCAGTTTGCAACCATTAAAGAACGCCGCCTTGCTTTTTCTCTTGGCTCACTATTGCTTGGTTTTGGTGCGGTAACCGCATCGATGATAGCAAATACTGATGACCGTAGCCATGGACCTGAGTGGTATGCGACCCAGCGAGAGGAAATGGTTAGTCTTGTTTTGTCGATAGGTTCGAGAATGCGAAATATGTTATAGCCTAACGGTCTAAAAATTATTTATAGTCTGCAAGCAGAAAAATTGCCTCGATGTTGATTTGCATCCAATACATCCCCCCAAGGCCAATGACCTTTTAAAAAAGGACCTGGGCGTCGACCTGCAGCTCCTAAGCAACCGGGAGAAAACGATGCTGGTTGACGCCCTGAAAGAAGAATATGGCTTAACGGGGCTTCTTGAGCGGCTCGGCTTGGCACGCAGCTCTTACTTTTATCATCGGTCTCGGATGCGGGTTGCCGACAAGTATACGGAAGTCCGTTGCACCATAACCGAGATATTCGAAAGCAATCACCGGTCCTACGGTTATCGCCGAATTCAGGCTTCGTTGACCAGGCAGCAGGTGTTCGTCTCGGAGAAGGTCGTGCAGCGGCTCATGAAACAAGAAGGTCTTCGTGCTGCAAGGCCCAAACGGCGCAAATATCGTTCTTATATCGGAGAAATAAGCCCTGCTCCAGAGGACATTATCAATCGCGATTTTCATGCCGCAGCACCCAACGAGAAGTGGCTCACGGATATCTCGGAATTCCATTTACCAGCCGGGAAGGTTTACCTGTCGCCTATAATCGACTGTTTCGATGGCATGGTCGTAAGCTGGTCGATTGGCACTAGCCCCGATGCAAAGCTTGTGAATATCATGCTGGATGCGGCCATTGAAACAGTGGTCGAGGGCACTGAGAAGCCTATCGTCCATTCTGATCGGGGCGGCCATTACCGATGGCCGGGGTGGCTGTCCCGTGTTGCGAAGGCGAGCCTGATCCGATCCATGTCGCGCAAAGCCTGCTCGCAAGACAATGCGGCCTGTGAAGGGTTCTTCGGAAGGCTAAAGACAGAGATGTTCTATCCGAGGGACTGGCGTTCGACGACCATCTCGCAGTTTGTCGAAGAGCTTGATGCCTACATTCGCTGGTATAACGAAAAGAGGATCAAGATCTCCCTTGGTTATCTCAGTCCTATCGAGTACCGTGAAAGCTTGGGGTTAGTGATGTAAATCAGTCCAAGAAATTAGCCGCATCCCCCTGGGGTCAGTTTTAAGTGCAAATCAACAGCCTGGATTCAAGTAATAAGTGCAATCAGTTATGCAGCCAGTAAATCAACTGCCTGCCCCAAGAATATTTCATTCGGCGTTTTACCGCCTCAAGTTTCTCTGGGCCGATTATTGAGACGATCCATCACAAATTGAATATCAGTATCACTTACCTGGGTGAAGTCCGTGTGCTTCGGAAAATACTGTTGAATCAACCAGTTCGTGTTTTCGTTAATGCCGCGCTCCCAGGAGCTGTAGGGGTGCGCAAAGTAAATCCTGGTACCAAGCGCTGCACTTATCCTTTCGTGTTCCGCAAATTCTAAGCCGTTGTCAAAGGTGATCGTCTTCATCGGCCCGTTCAGCGTAGTAAAGCGCTCAATCAGCACGTTCGCCAGCAAGTCCGAGCGCTTGCCCGTCAGGCTGACAATCACAGTGTACAGGCTCTTGTGCTCGACCATGGTCAGCAACGCTCCTTGACGACCTTTTCCGATCACCGTATCGCCTTCCCAATCACTCAGTCGGTTTCGCCTGTCGACCACCGACGGCCGCTCGTCGATACTGACTCTATTGGCAATTCGATACGGTTGTCGTAACTCCCGTAGTGTTTCCGGTAGGGCTTGCTGGCGACTCTCAAGTGCGTGTACAGATCGCCTCCTACTGCCTTATCCTGGTAAACCAACTGATAGATCGTCTCATGATGCAAGCTGACGCCGCGTTCACGCTCGATGTAACCGGCAACCTGGGCCCCCGTCCTCTCTAGGAAATTGCGCTTATTATCCGAATCCGGGATTTATTTTCACCGCTCAGCGGTTTTTCGCGTAAGATCTCAGGAAAATAATTAATGGCGCTTAGTTATTGCGACAGCGCTAAGTCTGGTTGCTTGAATTCGGGGTGCTGCCTTGATCTAGCTCCTGTGCTGGAGGGAATATGGGAATTAAAAAAACAAATTTAAATCAATTGCGAGTCTTGTCAGTGTTACTGCGCGAACCAAATTTATCACGGGCTTCAGAGGTGCTGGGGCTATCCCAGCCAACTTTAAGTTCAGCACTAAAGCAGATGCGAGATGAGTTTAATGACCCGCTCTTGGTTCGAGTTGGCAATAAAATGGAGTTGACCAATCGTGCGCGGTCTTTGCTTGAGCCCTTAGATATCATTTTTAACGCTGTAGATCTGCTGTGGGAAAATGAAGAAAGCCGGCCTGACGAGATGTCGCGTCGTATTATTATTGGTACCACCGATTATGGTACTGCGATTGCCAGTTCCGCCCTGCAGAACATCTTAAGCGCCGAAGCGCCAGGCATCACTCTACAGTTTGTCGACGTGGCTGAGACCCGACGGTTGATTAATCGCGAAAATGAAATGGATTTTTATTTGGTGCCAGATGCGATTTGCCATTCTCCAGCGTTTTTAGAGTTCAAATACCTGCCTTTGTATACCGAAGAAATGGTGTATATGGTGAACCGTGATCATCGGCTCGTGGGTTTAGAGTCCATTACCGAGGAAGATTATCGCCGTGAAAAGTTTACCCTTTATCACCTTGGTGAAGAGCGTACCTCATTATTGACTCGCAAGGTGCTGGCGGAAATGGAAAGTGAGCACGACATTGTTATGCGAATTCAGCAGTTTTCATTGCTACCGATGATTGCCGAAGAGACCGATACCGTGGTGATTGTGCCACGGCGACTGGCAGAAAAATTAGTTGACCGATTTAACTGTAAAATTCTGGGACCAAGTGCACCGGCAGTGCCATTTACGTTTAATTTGATGTGGGAGTCCGTGCATCAGTCAGACAGAGTACATGAGTATATGCGCAGTGTTTTTCGTAGATTATTTGACCGCCGTGAAGAGCACTGAGTCATAAATTTAGCGGCGACATGGTAGCAATCCAGCTTCTATTAGATCTAAGCCGCGGCTGAGAAGCGCAGGCAGACTGCCACCGTTTCGCGACCATACATGGAACGAGGTTCAGAAGGCGCCGACAATGGCACCGGCTAAAACGCGGGAATAAAAATCTTCGTTGGGGTCTACGACTTTCTCCTCAGCAAAAATGCACGCCATGATGTTTTCGTATTCGGCTGAAATTTCTAAATAGCGCTTGTAGAGTAGCGCTTCTTTTAGAAATAGCGCAGTTCGGCTCACTGCAAACTCTGAGTTGTCATCAGCCCAGTACGACACGCTCTCGATAATAACCTCCCGTGCCCGACCCCACGCAGGACGATCATCGCCTTCGTACCGCAGCACCGAACGTAAGCTTTGGTAATGCTCGGTGACATCAAAAAAACGGCATCTTCCTTGGTCTTAAAGTGCCGAAAAAAAGTACTCGCAGAATAATCAGCGGCTTTGGCAATTTGCACTACGGTAACATTGCCAAAGCCGTGTTTTGAGGCGAGCGCAACGGCGGCCTCGGCGAGGCGGCGACGACCGCGCTGCTTGCGGCGCTGATGCGGTGGGGGCGTTTGTTTGCCATAGGTGCACAAGCATAGCGTGGATATTGGATCAAGGAAAGCATTGGTAAATGACGCTTGGTATTATTATAGTGGTGACTATCATTACGGGTGCCACTTTTAATAATGATAAGCAGCAGTAAGCGGAATGACGCAAATGACAATAAATACCCCTTATCACGTAGCTGTTTGGGGGCCGGGCGATGTCGGCTCGGTTTGTATTCGAGGGGCGATTCGCCGCCCTGAGTTAGAGGTAGTTGGCGCCTATGTATATGGCGAGCATAAAGATGGCGTTGATATTGGTACCTTGGTTGGCAAAGACCCCGTTGGCGTGGCAGCAACGGGGAATTTGGCGCAATTCCTTGCGGTAGACTGCGATGTGGTGATTTATACGGCGCTGGATTTTCCAGGCGGTCCAGCTGAGCAGGATTTTTTGACCTTGATAAAAGCGGGGAAAAACGTGATCACTTCGCTTCCCTATAGCTACCTGCCGGCGCGCAGTGAAGACTTTAAGCAAGCTTTGTAAGCAGCGGCCTTAGAGGGCGGTGCTACGTTTTATGCCAACGGCGTTAACCCCGACTTTAATGGCCACCGCTATGTGTTACTGCAAACTGGGCTGTCGAATGATGTTGATAGCATAAAAATTGAAGAGTATTTTGACTGCGAAGACCAAGCGAACACCACGACTTTAGATATTATTGGTTTCGGTGGTGATCCCTGGCAAGGTATGGCCGACGACAGCCCCGCTTTATTTTACCAGCGTCAATATTGGTTCCAGATGATTCAACACATGGCGGACTCCATGGGTGTTGAGCTTAGTCGGATAGAGGCGGCAAGTTACTCCGAAGCGGCTCTAGTGGATTTAGGTCGCCGACCTTTACCATTGCGAAGGGCCGTACCGGAAGCGTGGCGTATGAATCAATTGGCTATGTAGGCACAATCCTTTTATTACCATGCGCGTTGGTTGGTATCACACGCCAATAATGAAGCCCGCGCAAGTTAACGGCACAACCGAGTGGATTATTACAATTGAGGGTCGGCCCGCGACACGCTGTGCATTGAATGTGGCGCCGTCATTTTTGAGTGATATTAAAACAATTGAGGGCGATCCTGCCGCGCCGGGCTACTTCGCGTATACGGTCTGCTTACTGCAGGGTATTCCTGCTGTTGTCGCTCACGGCCCCGGCGTAAAGCAGACTGATTTGCCGCCGATTCATTGGCGAAAAGATATGCGAATGATCACCCCTAGCAATCGGCAATTGCACAATTAAGACCTTGCCCTTGGTAGCTAGCTAGCAAGGGGTTTTAGTTAGTATTTGCGATGGCTGATAGTGCCTATAGATTGATTTGCATGGCTAAAATTTCTCAGTGGCTAATAATGAGAATAATAAATGAGTCCCCCTGATATGTGGGGGCAATAGCCCAGAGAATAAACATGAGTCATTTCTGTTACGAATGCGGTCACGGCCTAGAACTGCGATTTTTATCTGAAGACGAGCGCTTTCGTGAGCAGTGCCCGAGCTGTGGATACATTCATTACCTCAACCCCAAAATTCAAGTTACCGTCGTCGCTCAAAACGGTTGTAAGATACTGTGGATGCAGCGGGCAACTGAGCCGGGTATTGGCCGGTGGGCGCTACCGGGTGGCTTTATGGAGTTGGGTGAGTCGTTGCGGGAGGCGTCTGCAAGGGAGTTGCGAGAGGAGACCGGGCTTGATGTTGATCCCCAATCATTGCGCTTTTATGTGCTCGGTAATTTAACCAATATGGATCAAGTGCACATTTTATTTAATGTTAACTGTATTGATCCTGTCTTGAGCCCTGGCTGCGAGGCGCTGGCAGTAAAGTGGTTTAGTGAGGAGGAAGCGCCTTGGCAGCACTTGGCATTTCCAAAGGCCGAGGTCGGCTTGCGGTTATTTTATCGCGATATACAGGCGGAAACGCTAGGCCTGTACTATGCGGAGCAGCGGCAGGATGCGCTGTATCTTAAAAGTTTGCTAAGGTCAGTCTA
>NZ_JBFRYA010000030.1:0-7343 GCF_040892635.1 Zhongshania guokunii
CCACTGCCCGGCGCAATGGTGCGCGGATAAAACACATATTTGCCGCTGCCGCCGCTGCGCTGAATACAAAACTTACCCTCATTCAGAAAACCGAGGTATTCGAGATCGGGACGAATTTCAGGCATGGGACGTTCTCCACTCAAGGCAAGACCGCTCTTGAGCGCCTTGCTGTTTTTAACTCGAATTAACGGCACTTGCCCGCTAAAACCACGAAAAATACTTTATATATCTCAGCAACAGGCTATATTTTTTGTAGCTAGTGCTCCGCTGCACACTCGGCGGGTGTCGCGCCGAGCTGCTGTTGAGTCTAAACAAGTGCAAGGATATTTGCACCAATAAATGACTATGTGTTAGTTTATGGGTGTTCGATAACAACGTCAACTGCGGGAAGCCAGACAATGAGTAATGATAAGTCGCCCACACCATGGGGAAGTGAGCAGCAGGATACGATTAACGCCGTGCTTCGGCGGGCGCTTGAAGCCAATCCTGATAGAGAGTTTCTAGATTTTCTCGGTAAAAAATTCAGTGTCGCCGACATCGACAACCAGGCCTGTCGGCTTGCTAATGGCTTGGCAGCACTCGGTATTGAAAAGGGCCAAACCGTCGCCACCCTGCTCGACAATAGTGAAGACGCGGTCTTTATCTGGCTCGCCATCAACAAACTAGGCGCCATCTCTGTACCCATTAACACCGCCTACAAAGGCGAGTTCCTGCGCCACCAACTCGGCGATAGCGACGCCAGCGTGGTGATTGCTGAGAGCGATTACGCCGACCGCGTTATCGCCATTGGCGAGCAGCTACCCAGCGTAAAAACCCTCGTTCACCGCGGCACAGCGCCAAGCGCCAGCTTCAGTGCTCAGGTATTGAGCTGGGAACAACTGATTTCTGATAATAGCAGCGACCCCCAGGTTGAAGTCGGCCCCTCAGATTTGGCGATGCTGATCTACACCGGTGGCACCACCGGCCCGTCTAAAGGTTGCATGGTTAGCCATAACTACGCCTGCAATTTGGCCCGCGTCGTTAGCGTCGGCACTGGCCGCAGCGCCGACACCGTGAGCTGGACTGCCCTGCCCCTATTCCACTTTAATGCGGTGAGCAATGTTATTTGCGAACTGATGCACGGTGGCCGCATTGCAATTTATCCACGCTTCTCGGTGTCTAACTTCTGGCCCGAAATCGAACGCACCGGCGCCAACTACACCACCCTGCTTGGCTCCATGTTCCCAATGCTACTCGGCGCACCAGAGAGCGAAGCGGAGAAACGCTGCTTTGGCCAAATTTCCATTGTTGGTGGCGCCCCCTTCCCCGACAAATTACAGCAGGCCTGGAAGCAACGCTTTGGCGCCAAGCACACCGCCTGCCCAGGCTTTGGCTTGACCGAATGCTCACTAGTGACTTCGGTGCCACTGGGCATTCAAGTACCCGGCGACTGCTCTGGCATGCGCAATGACAGCTTTGATGTGCGCATTGTCGATGACAATGGTATTGAAGTGCCCGAGGGTGAATCTGGCGAAGTTATCGTGCGGCCGCTGCGCCCCAATGTGATGTTCCAAGGCTACTGGAAACGCCCCGAAGACACCTTAAAGGTGGTCAAGGACATGTGGTTTCACACCGGCGACATCGGCAAATTTGATGAAAATGGCTATTTCTATTTTGTCGACCGCAAAAAAGACTACCTGCGCCGTCGCGGTGAGAACATCTCCAGCTTTGAAGTGGAATCGGCCTTCCGCCGTCACCCAGCAATCGAAGACGTGGCCGCGCACGCCGTGTTGTCGGAGCTTACCGAAGATGACCTAAAAGTTACCCTCACCGTAAAAGAGGGCAGCAGCCTCAGCGAAGAAGAGTTGTGCGCGTGGTCAGCCGAACAGCTGCCCTACTTTGCCGTGCCACGCTACTTTGAGTTCCGTAGCAGTGCCGAAATGCCCCGCAGCCCAGTGGGCCGCATTCTGAAATACAAGCTGCGTGACGAAGGCGTTACTGCAAAAACTTGGGACCGTGAAAAAGCAGGCTTTCAGCTAAAGAAACGCTAAGGACTGCTTTTGATACAAAAAACCGACGCTATTGCTATTGCTAGCGTCGGTTTTTTTATAACTTCACATTACGTAATTCGCTATTACTTAGCCTGCATAAAGTCAGCTGGACTTGCTGGCGCACTCAAGGTGCGGGCAATAATACGGGTCATTGCCCCCCACATTTCATCTGCCCCCACCCCGCGCTCAACCGATTTAGGGTCGGTTGCCGCCAAACGCTCCATTGCCGCCACCAATACCGAGGCATCTGCCTGAGCAGTGATTTTAGTGCCACCGCTATTTGCCGGGTAAGCCGCCACAATATGCTCGGCAAAGCGATTTACAATCCGCACCGAGGTCCGCAAACGAATATTCTCGAAAACGGGGTCGCCACGGTCGGCTTCCAAGTTTCGGTAGCGCAATACTTCGCGGTGTTTGTCCCACACCGACACAAAGGCATTGACCACGCGCCGGGAATGCTCCACGTCCAATATTTTGGGATCCCAAGGCTCATCCAAAATATTGTGCACCGCCTGCATATCTGACTCAGCTTCTTCGGTTAAAGCCAGCAGAATACCCCGCACGTCGGAGAAATATAAATAGAACGTCGCGGAGGAAGACTTAGCGCGCTTGGCAATCGATACCGCTGTTAATTCAACAGGGGAACCCGATTTTAATAATTTACGCGCCGCATCCATCAGACGCTTGCGGGTTTCTGCACCCTTGCGGCCCAGTGACTGGCCGTGATTATTCGTGGTAACTACTGTTCGCATTTTCTGGAGCATCCGAAAACATACACATAGAAACTTAATATTAACATTAAACTGTCATAAAAATCGCAAACTTGGGGCAAAAGCTTGCATTTGCAATACATAGTCAAAACGCCGCCCAGCTGCCACATCAAGGACTAAGCCCCAAGTTTAATGGCAACAAGCAGACACCTAAAGACACAATATCAAGTCTTGATAGCACAAATAACTGATGGTATATTAGTTTTATACTGTACTACGGCCACCAGAGCACACTGGCCCAAACCACAAGCGCCTACCTGTTAACGGAGTTTGACTCATGAATTTAAAAGAACTGCCCTTTTCTATGAAACCCGTCGGCTGGTTCCAAATTGCCTGGAGCGGCGAGATTCCCACAGGCGAAGTCAAAGCCCTGCGTTATTTTGGCGAAGACCTCGTCGCTTTTCGCGGCGAAGACGGTGTTCTACGCTTAATGAACGCCCACTGCCACCATATGGGCGCCCATCTTGGCCACGGCGGCAAGGTAAAAGGCAATTGCGTCACCTGTCCCTATCACGGTTGGGTGTGGAGTGGCGAAGGCAAGAATGTGGAAATCCCCTACCAAGAGAACACCATTAACAAACGTATAAAAACATGGCATGTCGCCGAGCAGCATGGCTGTGTGTTTATGTGGCACGACCCCACCGACTCTGC
The DNA here is from genome assembly GCF_040892635.1 of Zhongshania guokunii. NCBI lineage: Bacteria > Pseudomonadati > Pseudomonadota > Gammaproteobacteria > Cellvibrionales > Spongiibacteraceae > Zhongshania > Zhongshania guokunii. The sequence goes on from NZ_JBFRYA010000030.1 coordinate 3,452, forward strand.
GCCGCGCTGGGGCCTGCCCCATATGTTTGATAGTTTCCGCGAGTTTTCTGACCGTGACGAGTCCGAGTTTTACCCCATATTCCCCCACGGCACTCGGCGCTGGCCCAATGAGCCGGTGCACCCGCAAATTACCTTCGAAAACAGTGTTGACTCTATGCACTTTCGCTATGTGCACGACTCACCACTGGATCCGATGCTACTAGAGATGGACATCCGTGACGACGATTCAGTATTCCGCACCCTGTTCGGCTTTAAATCGGTTCGCACCAATAACATTGAAATGACCTTCGACACCCGCACCACTGGCGTAGGTTGTTCCTTCAATGTTTTTAAGGGCGCCTATAACTATCGCGTACTCTTTTCGGCCACCCCGATTGACGACGAAACCTCGGAACTATTCAACACCATATGGTGGGAGCGCAAAGACGGCGACGAAGGCGATATGCCCCTAGCTATTCAAGAGCGAATCAAAAATGAAATACTTACAACGGTTGATGAAGACCTACTTGTTTGGCGTCACCAAAAATATGTCGACCGTCCCATGCTAGCCAAGCAAGACGTTAAAGCCTTTACCATGCTTCGGAAGTGGCAGGCCGGGTTTTACGACCTTCCACCTGCGGAGCAGGTAGATTAATTGAAGTATCGGCGCAGCGACACCTGACCTTTTAATGTTTTCTCATTTCAGACTAGCTGCACGCCCCTTCAACTAGGATTTAAATATTAAGTAACGCAGAAATTATTAAATATTATTTCTAACAAGAGAACCCAGCGATGGCACTAATAAAATTTATATCTGTAAACGGCGATGTTCGCGAAGTCAACGCTGACTCTGGCAGTAATCTAATGCAAGTCGCACTAGACAATGGTATCGATGAAATACTTGGAGAATGCGGCGGCTCCTGCAGTTGCGCTACCTGTCACTGCTATATAGCTGAAGACTGGCTAGATAAATCAGGGAAACCGGATGAAATTGAGCAAGAGATGCTGGAGTGCGCCCTAGACCCATCAAAAAATAGTCGCCTAGCCTGCCAAGTCAATATCAGCAATGAACTTGATGGCATGGTTGTACATCTTCCTGAAGCACAATATTAAATGCCATATCTTTCTCTCACCACCACTAGCATGCGTAGTAAAATCTTAATGCCAAGCCACACATCCAATACTTCATTAGATAGGTCGCATTTTTGAAGAACAGCTATACTCTGAGCAAGCTTCCAACTTCAATTTTGGTAGCTTCAGCGGATCACACAATATCGCCTTTATAGTTTGCGACCTCTTCAGCGCCAGAACCCTCGATAATTCAATATTCTCAGTACCACCAACGGCGATACATAAAGGAAATATCCCAACATTACTTACCAAAAATTTTATGTCGAACCTATAAGATAATGCATCCGAACAGTCGTGCGCATCAATATGATTCATCTATTCGCTTGAGCTTTTCCATCAAGCGCTGCGCAAACGAGAGCGTTAGATCACTCGGGAAATAGGTATAAATCTTTCCCTCCGTCGAAATCCAATGTTCTGGTCAGCAATTCGATCAATGGCATTACCATCAACACCCAAGTCCAAATAGATCAACTAATCTAAGTAGGATTTCGTGGCCTCACCTAAAATCAGAAAATAGATTGCGCGCGCAATGCATCTCAGCTCTTGATCGTTTAGTAGTTTTGATTGTACAAATTCCTGTGACGTGGGAATTTCTGATATGGAGCCATCTGTGACTGTAGATTTGCAATTATATTTGAACCAAATATCGTAAAAAAAATGCAGAATGAGATGATCCACTTAAAGACGCAAAAGTGGCTGTGCGTTCAATGATTTAAGGTTGTAATGGTGGGTCACCTTTTCGTGCAACTGGTGGGGCAATATGAGATGCACATCTACACTAGATGGTACTTATATCGGGCGCTTCGACTGAATATGAGAACGTTTATTGTCACAGTAACCAGGCAAGTGACTTCATCTATATTTTTACTACTGCGGTAAAACGTCCACAAATGAAACAGGGTTCTATCAAATGAGTTGGAATTATAGGGTGCTGCAACACCTCGATCACGACGGTGATCCTTATTACGAAATTCATGAGGTTTATTACTCGAAGGATGGGGCTATAGAAGGCTGGACGGCCAATAGCGTTGGGCCGGCCGGCAGCGACCCCAGGAGTTAGAAAAGGATATCAAGTTGCTTAAGGTGGCTCTTACCAGACCAATACTTAAAGCTGTCGTCGATGGTGAGCGAGAGATATTGGTTGAGGTTGGGGGGCGCCTTCTTCTGATAGCCCTAAACCCCGGCGCCCTAGCCGTTTGAAGGGGAAAATTACCGGTGAGTTTCTTGGTGGCAAATGAGAGCTCTAAAAGTCGGCGTGACTCGACCTCCTTCAAAACTACATAGAGACCATCTGAATATGTCGGTCAATAAAGATTTATTTAGATATCTGATATTCGGGGATCAGGGTTTCTGCAGGAATATGCAAAGTTGCAGTTAGTCGCCGAATCATCGGCAGGGTCAGAGGCCGCTTAAAGTTAATCACTTCGCTTACCCTTCCCCGCTGCCCAATAATAGGGATTAGATCGGCATCCACAAGGCCCATTTGCTCCATGCGAAACCGGATGGCTTCAACTGGGTGCGGAGGTTCAATTGCGTGATGCTGCCGCTCGTAGGCGTCCACCAGTGTAGCCAGAATATCCAGCTCGTCACCCTCTGGGGTGTCTGGCTTGGCGTCCATCAGAAGTTCAAGGCGAGCAAGCGCCTGCTTGTGATCGGCCTCGGTTTTAATCGGTTTAATGTTCATAACGGTTTCCTCAGATCACAGCCACGTCGATTTTATCATACTCAGCATGGGTGCCGACAAAACGCACATACGCTGCTAAATATTGCTCGGCGGGGCTATTCTCATATACTTCCGTGCTGCGCCGCGTCACCGGTATTAATTCCCGACGAGCAACATCATAGCTCCGCAATCTGCCTGTCACAATCTTCCTCGCCTCCTTGCCATGACGCTTCAATAATCGGCAATAAAGGAGCTTAGCTGCCGCCCCATCCCTTTTTAACTGGAGATAGACATCGACAACTTCACCGTCTTGATTCACTGCTTGCCAAAGGTAGCGCCGCTACCCATTGACCGATTTAAAACTGCGTCAATGTAAAACGTATCACCATAGCTCCGGTGATTCCGTCGCAATCGGCGCGTGTAAATAGCGCCAATTAAAGCACTAGAGTGTGATATCCTCAGGGCTAACAATGCTCTCACGCTCGGCCAGCAAATCCTCTGTATCCGGGGAAAACCGGTGGCGATTGTATATATTTACCACCCTAAATTAGCAGAAACTTTGAGTTAACTTGGCAATACCATGTAAACGACTCCGCGCTATTCTGGCGGATCAAAATAACTTATCTGTACAATTGAGTTCTTCCATCAAGCGCTGCGCCATCGAGAGTGTTAGTTCGCTCGGAAAATAGGTATAGACCGTTCCCTGCGAGGCAATCCAATCTGCAATTCGATCAATGACATTACCTTCGCCACCTAAAACCAAATTGATCAACGAATCTAAGTAGGATTTTTTAGCCTCCCCTAAAATCAGAAAGTAAATTGCACGCGCAATGCATCGCAGCTCTTGATCGTTTAATAGTTTTGATTTTACAAAATCCTGTGACGAGGGCATTTCTGAAACGGAGCCATCTGTGACTTCAATTCGTAAATCATTGAGATGTCTAATTAATGCCTCAGAAGTATGCTCTATGATCGAGTCCACATGACTAACGTCAATATCCCCCTGTGTCAGGCTAGTTGTCGCTTCTAATTTTCAGTTAGAGGCAGTAAATGATGAAAGCAAGATTTACCCAATCGTTCAAAATTCAAGCAGTGAAGAAGGCCTTCAGTCGCAGCAGC
>NZ_JBFRYA010000031.1:0-6317 GCF_040892635.1 Zhongshania guokunii
TTGTTGGTTATTACAGCCAAACAAGACCACATCAACATAACCGTGGTTTAAGTCCCAATGCCGCCGAGGGGAAGTATTGGATTAGCCACTAAACCGTGGCCAGTTTTACTTGACCACTACAATTCAAACCTTTGTCGTTTGGCGCACCGACCAGCCACGAGATTAAATTTGGCCACACAAACATGGTCAGCATTGGCCACATCAGCGGAAAATTACCGCGCCCCATATCCAAATAGGGACCGATTGGCGGATCGTAGGTCCACCAGCCCATATAGGCTGCAGTGCCTTCTACTAAAATATTCCATACAAAGGTAAGCGGCACCGTAAACATAATAATTGCTTTACCCAAACTCGCACGGGGGTTTCGGGCCTGATAGAACTGCGCCAAATGCAAAATCGCCCAAGTGTGCAACACCCAATACACCGCGTACATAAAAGGCATCCACAGCGGGTTATGCGGCGCGGTTAGCGCAAGATCGAGACCATAGTGATGAAAATTGGGGCTATAAAGCAGGTGCTGGCCCCAGTCACCAAAGGTTTCTAACCAAAAGGTAGAGGCGCTCGCTACACACATCAAAACCCACCAGGTAAGCTCACCTTTTTTGATACTGTCGCGCACAAGTATAATCAACACCAGTATCGCTAAAGCAGGTATCGCATAGTTCAGTAACCAGCTCAGTGGCGGGTCAACAATCCCATCCGGCACACAGCGCCCATCTTGCCAAAAGACACCCTCGCCGCCCGCGCAGCTTTCACCGGGTACGCCGGTATACGCCTTATCTGTCTCGATTAATTCTGCATGGGCGTTATTATTCGACCAATAAAACTTTATCACTACGAATCCCTCTAATTTTTATCATTACCGCTAGGGAATATAATCGCAGCAATTAGCGCGACACCAAAGCTTATTTGGGTCGGAATACAGCAGGCCAATTATTACAGCTAACTTATTATTATTTATAGTGTTTATGACATTAACCAGCACTTAGAATTCGGGGCTGTCCAGCTTTACAATTAGCTATATGAGACTTGGTGAAAAAAAGCTCAGCGCCATCGAGAGCAAAAGGTCCCGCAACAATGGCTGATGCCGATAATCCGGATTATCTCGTAAGATATGATATGAAGTTTGCTCAACAGCTCTACCCATTGCGTGGGCACGCAAATCTAAATCCGCACTACTCATCGTCGGATAATGTCGAGCAAAAAATTCTTTCAAAAGATCTGCGCCTGCATCGTGCTGATCTGAGTAGCTGTCATATGCCGTCCACACACCAAAATAACCACTGTGTGATTGATAAAAATCGGCATCTAAGTCAATCAGCGCAGCTTGCAGATTAATCGCAGAATCCACAATCATTGCCAAGCCATCGGCCAAACTCATCGCGTTCCACTGCGATTCAAGACGCGCCGACCAATGTTCAAAATGTTGCTTAATTTCATGCCGAAAAACTTCCGCTTTAACGGCATCAAGACTAGGAAAATACTGATAGATAGAGGCTTTAGGAACACCAGAAACTAGCTCTAAGGAGGTTGTCGTTAGCGCCTCACTGCCTGTTTCTAAGAGAATTTTCCGCGCTGCCTGCTCAATGGCCAACACCATGCGCCGCGAGCGCTCTTGCTTTGGTTCACGCCGTAAGCCAGCGGGGCTAGAATTATCCACGGCCATAACAAGCCATCGCCATCATCATCCGTAGCACCTATTATCAATATTTATTATTTAGTTAATGCTTATTTTTTGAATTCTGAGCGCATACTATTCTTGCCAACGTCAAGCATGATGCAGGATTGTTTTTAAAAAATACATCAGCTGATCCGGTGCATTACTAGGGTCACTGTCATCACCAACATCGAGGCTCAAACCCACAACCAAGGCTCGGAGCAATACCGCTAGCTCGCCAAAATTTGGTGGTTCAGCAACCCCTGCACGGCTGTACAAAGCGCTTAACATTAGGCGAACACTCTCATTCACCTCATTTAAATAGCCTCGATACTTTGCAGCAAAGTCCTTATTGCGCTTAGCGTGGAGCTGAGCCTCAATAACAAACATACCCCAATCAGCCTGCCCCAGATATCGCGCAAAACTCTCGCGCATATAATTAAGGACCGTCTCGATATCTTCAGGCATCGCCAAAAACTGCCGCCACTCCTGAATCTCTCGATTGTTATAAGCTTTGAGAACATCGATCAAGATGTCCTCTTTGCTTTTATAGTTGGCGTAAAAAGCGCCTCGAGAAAAACCCGCAGACTCGGTAATTTTGTCGATCGCCGCGCCGCCAAAACCCCAACGTGCAAATTCTTGCAGGGCTGCGGTTCTCAGCTTTTCCTGTGTGATACTGCGGCTGTCTTCTCGACTAAGTCTTGTCACGCGCCTACCTTATTGAGCCAAACTAACGGTTTTTAAACGAATAAACTCATCCAGACCTGGACGACCACCTTCCTTACCAAAGCCAGACAAACCGAGCCCGCCAAACGGGGCATGGGCAGGAATATTACGACTGCCGTTGATATGGACAAAGCCAGTTTGCAGTGCTGCAGCTAAGCGGTGTGCTCGCTTAAGGTCATTGGTCTGAATATAACCGCCAAGACCATACTGGGTACTATTGGCAATTTCAATAACCTCTTCTTCGGTACTGAACTTCTGTATTACCAATACCGGGCCAAACACCTCTTGCTGGGCAATTTCACTTTGCGGATCAACATCGGCAAAAATCGTCGGCGAGACAAAGAAGCCCTTGGCCAGATCGCCACCTAAACGTTCGCCACCCAATACTAGGCGTCCAGCCCCCGCCAATTTGGCACGCTCAACCATGGCCAAAATACGGTCACAGGCCTCTTCGTTGATTACCGGCCCAATAAAGGTATTAGGGTCACGCGGATCACCAATCGGCAGGGCTTTCGCTATTGCGACGACTTTCTCGACCATTTCATCGTAAACGCTATCTTGCACTAGCAAACGCGTTGGCAGTTCACAGCCCTGACCACTTAACAAACCAACGCTCATCATGGCCGCATGCTGTGCAGCAACATCAAGATCGGCATCCGCAAAAACAATATTGGCCGACTTGCCGCCCAACTCCATCACCGACGGTTTAAGTAGTTCGGCACACTGATGCAGTATCTTGCGCGCGGTAACTGGACCACCGGTAAAACTGACTTTCTGTACATCTGGGTGGGCAATCAAGGCCTGGGCAGACTCTACTGCACCGGGCAATATATTAATAACGCCCGGTGGAATACCGGCTTGCAGGGCCAATTGGCCAAACAGCGCTGCAACAAACGGAGTCTGTTCTGCGGGTTTAACCACAACTGTATTACCTGCGGCGAGAGCGGGAATCACCTTCATACCCAAGCTTATTAATGGGCCGTTCCAGGTCACGACAATACCAATAACGCCATAGGGCTCCGGCAGGGTGTAAATAAATTCGTCACTGGGGTAGCTGCTAACCACCTGACCGTCAATTTTGTCAGCCCAACCCGCATAGTAGCGGGTCCACTCTTCAGCCAAGCCTGCGCCACCGGCAGCAACACTAAAGGGCGTTCCACCCTCTAGCACAGCCAAACGCTGAAACTCACTCGCATTCGCTTTAATGAGATCAGCCAATCGTCCGAGTAATACCGCGCGCTCACGGCCCGGCATCCGTCGCCAAATCTCAAATGCAGCTTTAGCCGTAGCGACTGCGTCTTCAGTTTCGCTTACACCAGCCAGCGGAATCTCTGCCTGAGCCAAACCGGTGGCTGGATTGATATGGGTGTACACACCGCCAGAGGCTTTTTCAATTACTTTGTCGCCAATTAGCAAGCTGCCCTTGGGGCAGGTTGAATCAAATTCGATAGTCATAACATTGTCTCTTTAAATGCGTCGCTTAAATCCGAATGACGGTGCCGCCATCGACGGGGAAGACTTGGCCATTCACAAAGGCCGCCTCATCACTGAGCAGGAATACGCCAACTTGGGCGATTAGCTCTGGGCCGGCCACTTGACCTGTCGCTTGACCAGACATTTTTGCCCACTGCGCCATTTGCTCGACCGACATAATTGGCTTCATGCCTTCAGTGTCGACCGTACCGGGTGCAATCGCGTTAACGCGAATATTGTCGGCGGCGAGGGAATGCGCCAAGTTTACCGAAAGCGTATTCACGCCCGCTTTAGAAACTGAATAAATACCCGTCGCCTGCCAGCTGCCGATAGACGAGGTATTCACAATAGCGCCACCGCCCTGCTTTCGCATCTCCGGTACTGCTGCCTGAGTCATATACAAAACACTGTGCATATTGACCGACATCACTCGCTGATAATCGTCTATAGAAAGATCCTGCAAAGGCGGCATAAGCGCAGCGCTTAACAAGCCCGCATTGTTAACCAAAAAGTTTAGCTGACCGAAGGCATTCACTGCCGCAGCAATACACTCCTTACAGGATTCAGGTGAGCCTACGTCAACCTTCACCGCAACCGCCTTACCGCCAGTAGCGGTAATACTCGCCGCAACCGACTCCGCCAGTTCAAGGTTAATATCAGCCACAACAACGGCAACGTCACGCTGACTAAGTAGTCGCGCATAAGCGGCGCCCATACCCTGAGCGGCACCGGTAATAACTGCAACCTTTCCACTAAAACTCATAATTCTTCTCCTCAGATAGGGTGTGGCCGGGATAGATAAATGTATCGACCAATATTTTTACGTAATAATTGTTCTTAATAATTTTTGCTAATTGCTACCAACGTAGCTGCAAACTTTCCATTGCCATTACAGCACCGCCGCGCACTTTCGGCGTAAATCCCTCTTCAACAGAAAATGCGGGCATACGCACTAGCCACTCTTCCAAGAAAACCCGCAATTCCAAGCGCGCCAAGGTCGCTCCTGCACAATTATGGGGGCCACCATTAAAGGCCATGTGACGAAATTTGGGACGTTCTAAATCCACTAAACTAGGGTTTTCCAAAGCGCGGTCATCGTTATTTGCCGCCGCTAGACTGCAGATAATTCGATCGCCAGCACGCATCTGCACGCCCTTAAATTCCATGTCGCACGCCACGCGGCGCGGAATATTTGGAAACGAATAACGTCGCAACAACTCTTCAATCGCACTGGGAATTAACTCGGGTTTATCGCGAAGTTGCTGCTGAAATTCAGGATTTTCAGCCAAGTGCCGAATCGAAAAAGTCATCGCATTAGTGACTGTATCTAACCCCGCCAAAAACAGCAGATTGCACATTTCCAACACACGCTTGTGACTGAGTTTTTCACCACCCACCTCAGAAGCCAACAAGATACTAATGGGGTCGTCAGATGGGCTTTTAACTCGCTGTCGGATTAATGATTTAAGGTAAAAACGCATGCGCACAAAGGGCGGCAGGCGCTTTAGCATGGTGTCCGAAGCCAAAATGCCATTTGCCCACCTAACGAACTCCTCGTAGCGCGACTGATCCATGTGCATCAAGCCCATAAAGGTTTTAACCGGAATCGGCACCGACACCGCCGACATAAACTCACAAGCCCCCTTGGGCTTAACATCCTCGATCAAGCCAATCGCCAGCTCACGAATCTGACTCTCTAACTGCACTACCTTTTGCGGCGACAGAAATTTCATCAATAACATTCGGTAATGGGCGTGATCAGGGCGATCCATATCTTGCGGCGGCAATGACAAACCGAGCTTGGCAACATCGGGAGAAAACGGCGCCTTACTGCTCGAAAACAACTCTGGACTGAGCATGATTTCGCGAACATCTTCCATTCGCGTCGCAATCCAGTGACCGCCATTGCGGGGCGTATAAAAAATATCTGGCGCACTGTTGTGCAAGGCTTTATGACTAGCATGAACATCGCCGCCACGGGCCGAGTCACTAAAAATATCGAAATCATAAGTAAGGCCAGCGGCAATATGCGGCGGCGCCACGCTTGGTAATTTCGATTTAAAAGGGAACATAAACTGACCTTCCGAGCGATTATTGTGTTTTAGGGTAGCCGCAACTGCTTACGACCTGTCCGCTTCAATATAGGTGAAAATCAATCTCAAATACAATAGTGTATTTGGATTTATTAATGTATGTTAATTATAGGCCAGCATCACTTAGCGTTTCACAAGTAGCTTAACTGCCGCGGCAACATCTAAATCCTCAACCGCAGCGTTAATACGCTCCCAGCTGCGATCCATACTTTCTCTGCTCTGCAAGCCTTCCCAGTTCCGTGTTAACCCCCCTGTGTCAGGCTAGTTGTCGCTTCTAATTTTCAGTTAGAGGCAGTAAATGATGAAAGCAAGATTTACCCAATCGTTCAAAATTCAAGCAGTGAAGAAGGCCTTCAGTCGCAGCAGCG
>NZ_JBFRYA010000032.1:0-4833 GCF_040892635.1 Zhongshania guokunii
GAGCCGCCCTATATCGTATTTGATCCGGCCTAAGCCGGTTCGCCAATTTATGGTGGTCGTTTGGCGGGGCCAAACCCACCCAAATACTTAGCAATGGAGAAGAATATGAACAACCCAATGTTGATGGAAGGCCGTGTCATTATGGTAACCGGCGCAGGCCAGGGGATTGGCTTGGCCTTGAGCCGTCAATTACTCGATCTAGGCGCCAAAGTGGCAGGTGTCGATATGAATGCCGATACCTTAAATGGCGTGGCTAGCGATCTAGGTGAGGGCTTTTTGGCCCTGCCCGGCAGCGTTACAGACGTGAATTTTGCGGCAGAGGCGGTGAGCCGCACGGTTGAGCATTTTGGTTCCTTAAATGGCCTGATTAATAACGCCGGTATTACCCGCCCAGCGATGATCGACAAAATGTCGATTGAAGCATGGCAGTCAGTCATCGACGTTAATTTGAGTGGTTCAGTGTACTTCATGCAGGCGGTCGGTCGGCATATGTTGGCCGAGGCCAAAGCGGGCAATAAAGAGCCTGGCGCCATTGTGAATATCGCGTCTGACGCCGGCCGTCGCGGCAGCCTAGGTCAAATCAACTACGCGTCTGCCAAGGCCGGTATTTTCGGCGCGACCATGACCGCCGCACGGGAATGGGCCAAATTCAATATTCGCTGCAATGCGGTGTGCTTTGGCGTGGTTGCCACCGCCATGACCGAAACTGTGCGTAACGACGAGCGTTTTGCTGACAATTATCTTGCTCAGATTCCTTTGGGCCGTTGGTCCTCACCAGAAGAAGTGGCCAAGCCAGTGTGTTTCTTATTGTCTGACGCTGCGTCTTACATCACCGGTCAGATTTTGTCTGTGAACGGTGGCTTCACCATCGCAATGTAAGGTATTTGAAATGCAGGAAATGGACGAATTTATCGCGATGTTACGCGATAGCGCCGAGGGCTTTTTGGCTGATTTTCAGGCCTCGCCTGGCGCTAAAACTGAAATTGCTGTGCCGCGCCCGCTCAATCGCGAACTGTGGACTGCCATGGCCGAGTTGGGCTGGTTGGGGCTGTTATTGCCTGAGTCACAGGGCGGCTTAGCATTGCCGGTAGCGGCGGCGGCTGAGCTGGCCGAAGTTATGGGCCGCTATCGTTTTCCGGTGCCGTATATCGAGGCGGCGATTATGCCTGCGCAAATATTGGCGGCGGCAGATAACGAGGCCTTGGCCGCAGAACTTATCAGCGGTGAAACTTTGTTCAGCCTAGCGTGGCAAGATCGCGCTGGCAGCGATGCGGCCTTTGCGGCGTGCGTCTTGAGCGACGGACAAATCAGCGGTCAAAAAAGTTTTGTTGCGGCGGTCGAGCCAGGCAGCCAATTGCTGGTGTGTGTTAGCAGCGTTAATGGCCCTGCCATCGTTTTGGTAAACAGCGATGCCGACGGCATCACCGCTCAGCGCAGCGCCACCGCGTCAGGGAGTTTTTGTCAGCTCAGTTTCGACAAGGTTGCCTGCGCGCCATTATTGGCTGGTCCAGCTGCAGAGCAGGCTTTGGCCTCGGCGCTAGCGGCGGGACGCTTGCTGGCCAGTGCCTTCCTCAGCGGTTTGTCCCGCGCCTGTTTGCGCGACACGGTGGATTATCTTAATCAGCGCCAGCAGTTTGGTCGTAAATTATCGAGCTTTCAGAGTGTGTCCCACCGCTGTGTAGATATGCATATTCACATCGAGCTCACTGAGGCGGTATGGCGTGTCGCCGCCGAGTCTGGCGATGCGGCAAGCTTAAGCGCCGCCAAGGCCCGTGCCAGTGATGTCGCCCAAGATGTTTGCCGTCAGGCTGTGCAGTTGCACGGCGCGATGGGCTTTACCGAGGAGTGCTCGGTGGGTGAATACCTGCGCTTGGCTTTGCAATACGGTAATTGGCTGGGCAGCGCTAAAAGCATGCGCCGCGCGTTTCAATCGGCACGCACAGCGGAGGCCTTGGCATGAATAGCTTAAATGTAAATCGCGATGAAATGGATGATGCCGATTTTCGCGCTGAATTTCGCGCATTTTTGGCAGAGCACTATCCCGCAGAACTGAAGCAAGATTTTCACCGGCCGTTTCGGCGTCTGCGCGGCGAACCCGCCAATGACTGGCTGCGTACCTTGCAGGCACACGGCTGGCGCGCACCGGCATGGCCTCGGGAAAGCGGCGGTATGGGATTGTCGTTTCGCAAACAGCTGATTTATCACGAAGAGCTGGAACACGCGGGGGTGGCGCGCATTATCGATCTGGGCGAAACCCAACTCGGCCCCACCATTATTAAAATGGGCAGCCCTGAGCAGAGCGAGCATTACCTGCCGCGCATACTTAACTGCGAGCATGTGTGGTGTCAGGGTTATTCCGAACCCAATGCCGGTTCGGATCTGGCGAGCTTGCGCACCAGCGCCGAATTAGATGGCGACGAGTTTGTGGTGAATGGCCAAAAAATTTGGACTACCCATGCCAATGACTCCACCCATATTTTTACCTTGGTGCGCACCGGTAAGTTTGAAAAGAAACAACAGGGCATCAGCTTTTTGCTGATTGATCTCGACACCCCTGGCATCTCAATTCGGCCAATTATTAATTTGGCGGGCGAAGACGAATTCTGCGAAGTCTTCTTTGAAAATGTCCGTGTACCAAAAGCGAATTTAGTCGGCGAATTACATCAGGGCTGGGCCGTTGCCAAAGCACTGCTCGGTTACGAGCGGGTGTGGATTGGCAGCCCAGCACTGGCTGGCAAAGCTCTCGCCCTTGGCGAGCATCTGGTGCAGCAATTAGGGCTGGAAGACGACCGGGGGGTAATGGATGAATTGGCGCAGTTGCAAGCCGATCTCCACGACTACCGTTTACTTTATTCCCGCACCTGCGACGCTATTGCCGACAGTGGCAAAGCGCCGGGGCCAGAGGTGTCGATGCTCAAGGTTTACGCCTCCGAGTTGCTGCATCGCCTGACGGAATTCAATGTTGAGGTTGGTGCTGAGTATGGCGCAGTGGTGGGCGATGTCGCGATTGGCGGCGATTCAACTGCGGATATGCAGGCAGATTTATATTGGCAATTAATGATGGCGCGTCCAGTGACCATATTTGCCGGTGCCAATGAAATACAGCGAGATATTCTCGCCAAAACTGTTCTCGGCCTGCAGGCCTGATCTGGATGCCGACACAGTGATCGGCAGCAAAGGAGTATGAAGATGTTAAATAAGGGCGCACTTAGTGGTATCCGCGTACTTGATATGACTCGGGTTGTTGCAGGTCCTTACGCAGGCCAAATTTTGGGAGATCTTGGCGCTGAAGTCGTCAAGATTGAACGCAAAGGTGAGGGCGATGACTGCCGTCGCGTTGGCCCGCCGTGGATGGACAATGAGCTTGGCCGCCAAGGCCAAGACTCTACCTATTACCAATCGGTGAATCGCAATAAAAGCTCAATTTCGGTGGATTTTGCCACCGAAGCCGGTGCCGATTTAATTCGCCAATTGGTGGCCAATGCTGATGTGCTGGTGGAAAACTACCGCAGCGGCACTTTGGCGCGCTACGGCTTGGGTTATGAAGAACTTAAAGCCATTAACCCCAAATTGATTTACTGCTCGGTGACGGGTTTTGGCCAAACCGGCCCCTATGCTGGCCGCTCGGGCTATGACTACTTGGTTCAGGCCATGGCGGGACTGATGTCGGTAACTGGTCATCACGACGGCGAGCCAGGCGACGGGCCAATGCGGGTTGGCGTACCCATTGCTGATATTTGCGCGGGCTTGTACGCGGCGATCTCGGTATTGGCGGCGCTCAATTACCGCAATGTGAGTGGCGAGGGCCAATACATTGATGTGTCACTATTCGATTCGCAATTATCAGCGATGCTCAATACCTTTTCTGGCTGGTTTAACGGCGGCACGGCATTGGGCCGCACCGGCAACGATCACCCCAGCGCCGCGCCTTATGGCGTATTCCCGGTAGACGATGGCTTTATTTTGATTGCCACCTTCAACGACCGTGAATTTGTGCGTTTGTCGGCGGTACTTGGTCATGCCGATTGGGCCACCGACCCCCGCTTCTGCAGCATGGGTGCGCGGGTTGCCAACCGTGAAGAACTGAAAGCCCTCGTCACCGAGGCGTTAAAAGGCAAAACCAAGGCCGAGTGGGTAGAAATTCTCAATGCCGGTACGGTGTCCTGTGGCGGCATTAATGAAATGGCCGATCTTGAAAAAGACCCCCAAGTGCTGGCCCGTGAATTGATTGTCAGTCAAGAGCATCCCACTAACGGCACCATTCGCAGCGCCGCTAGCCCTATGCGCTTTTCAGCGTCGCCGGTGACCTATCGTCAGGCGCCGCCACTATTGGGCGAGCACAACGAACAGATTCTGTCCTCGTGGTTGGGCTTTGACGAAGCGCAAATCAAAGCCCTGCAAGCGCAGGGGGCTATATGAGCGCAGCGTATCGTTTTACCCCTTTTGAATTACCGCCAGAAACCGTGGCCCTGCGCGCCGAGGTAAGAGCCTTTGTGCAAGAGGAAGCCAGACAGTGGAATGGCTGGCAAATAGGCCATTCCTGGACGGGCTTTGATCGCGAATTGAGCCGCAAACTGGGCGAGCGCGGCTGGATTGGTATGACTTGGCCAAAGCAATACGGCGGCCACGAGCGCAGCGCCATGGAGCGTTATGTGGTGCTGGAAGAGCTGCTCGCAGCGGGCGCGCCAGTTGGCGCCCACTGGGTGGCGGACCGCCAGAGCGGGCCGCTGATTATGCGCTTGGGTACCGAGGCACAAAAAGCCAAATACCTGCCAGCGATTTGTCGCGGCGAAGCGGCGTTTTGTATTGGTTTGTCTGAGCCAGATGCCGGTT
>NZ_JBFRYA010000033.1:0-3840 GCF_040892635.1 Zhongshania guokunii
TGAATGCCGATACCTTAAATGGCGTGGCTAGCGATCTAGGTGAGGGCTTTTTGGCCCTGCCCGGCAGCGTTACAGACGTGAATTTTGCGGCAGAGGCGGTGAGCCGCACGGTTGAGCATTTCGGTTCCTTAAATGGCCTGATTAATAACGCCGGTATTACCCGCCCAGCGATGATCGACAAAATGTCGATTGAAGCATGGCAGTCAGTCATCGACGTTAATCTGAGCGGTTCAGTGTACTTCATGCAGGCGGTCGGTCGGCATATGTTGGCCGAGGCCAAAGCGGGTAACAAAGAGCCTGGCGCCATTGTGAATATCGCGTCTGATGCGGGTCGTCGCGGCAGCTTAGGCCAAATTAACTACGCCTCTGCCAAGGCCGGTATTTTTGGCGCCACCATGACCGCCGCGCGGGAATGGGCCAAATTTAATATCCGCTGTAACGCAGTGTGTTTTGGCGTGGTTGCCACCGCCATGACTGAAACCGTGCGTAACGACGAGCGTTTTGCTGACAATTACCTTGCTCAGATTCCTTTGGGCCGTTGGTCCTCACCAGAAGAAGTGGCCAAGCCAGTGTGTTTCTTATTGTCTGACGCTGCGTCTTACATCACCGGTCAGATTTTGTCTGTGAACGGTGGCTTCACCATCGCAATGTAAGGTATTTGAAATGCAGGAAATGGACGAATTTATCGCGATGTTACGCGATAGCGCCGAGGGCTTTTTGGCTGATTTTCAGGCCTCGCCTGGCGCTAAAACTGAAATTGCTGTGCCGCGCCCGCTCAATCGCGAACTGTGGACTGCCATGGCCGAGTTGGGCTGGTTGGGGCTGTTATTGCCTGAGTCACAGGGCGGCTTAGCATTGCCGGTAGCGGCTGCGGCTGAGCTGGCCGAAGTCATGGGCCGCTATCGTTTTCCGGTGCCATATATCGAAGCGGCGATTATGCCTGCGCAGATATTGGCGGCGGCAGATAACGAGGCCTTGGCCGCAGAACTTATTAGCGGTGAAACTTTGTTCAGCCTAGCGTGGCAAGATCGCGCTAGCAGCGATGACGCCTTTGCGGCGTGTATTTATAGCGATGGACAAATCTCTGGCCAAAAAAGTTTTGTTGCGGCGGTGGAGCCAAGCAGCCAATTGCTGGTGTGTGTCAGCAGCGTTAATGGCCCTGCCATTGTGCTGGTAAATAGTGACGCCGACGGCATCACCGCCCAGCGCAGCGCGACGGCCTCGGGCAGTTTTTGTCAGTTAAATTTTGATAAGGTCGCCTGCACCCAAATGTTAGTCGGCGCAGCTGCCGAGCAGGCTTTGGCCTCGGCTTTGGCGGCGGGGCGCTTATTGGCCAGCGCCTTTCTCAGCGGTTTGTCCCGCGCCTGTTTGCGCGACACGGTGGATTACCTTAATCAGCGCCAGCAGTTTGGTCGCAAATTATCGAGCTTTCAGAGTGTGTCCCACCGCTGCGTGGATATGCATATACATATCGAACTGGCTGAATCGGTGTGGCGGGTCGCCGCCGAGTCTGGCGACGTGACAACACTGAGTGCCGCCAAGGCCCGGGCCAGCGATGTTGCCCAAGATGTGTGCCGTCAGGCAGTGCAGCTACACGGCGCGATGGGCTTTACCGAGGAGTGTTCGGTGGGTGAATACCTGCGCTTGGCCTTGCAATACGGTAACTGGCTGGGCAGCGCCAAAAATATGCGTCGCGCTTTTCAAGCCACACGCAAAGCGGAGGCATTAGCATGAATAGCGTAAATGTAAATCGCGATGAAATGGATGATGCCGATTTTCGCGCTGAATTTCGCGCCTTTTTGGCCGAGCACTATCCCGCAGAGCTGAAGCAAGATTTTCACCGGCCGTTTCGGCGTCTGCGCGGCGAACCCGCCAATGACTGGCAGCGCACCTTGCAGGCACACGGCTGGCGCGCACCGGCATGGCCACGAGAAAGTGGCGGTATGGGATTGTCGTTTCGCAAGCAGCTGATCTACCACGAAGAGCTGGAGCACGCGGGGGGGGCGCGCATTATCGATCTGGGCGAAACCCAACTCGGCCCCACCATTATTAAAATGGGCAGCCCTGAGCAGAGCGAGTATTACCTGCCGCGCATACTTAACTGCGAGCATGTGTGGTGTCAGGGTTATTCCGAACCCAATGCCGGTTCTGATCTGGCGAGTCTGCGCACCAGCGCCGAATTAGATGGCGACGAGTTTTTGGTGAATGGCCAAAAAATTTGGACTACCCATGCCAATGACTCCACCCATATTTTTACCTTGGTGCGCACTGGTAAGTTCGAAAAGAAACAACAGGGCATTAGCTTTTTGCTGATTGATCTCGATACCCCAGGCATCTCAATTCGGCCAATTATTAATTTGGCGGGCGAAGACGAATTCTGCGAAGTCTTCTTTGAAAATGTTCGGGTACCCAAGGCCAATTTGGTTGGTGAGCTTCATCAGGGCTGGACGGTTGCCAAAGCACTACTCGGTTACGAGCGGGTGTGGATTGGCAGCCCGGCGCTCGCTGGCAAAGCTCTCGCCCTTGGTGAGCATTTGGTGCAGCAATTAGGGCTGGAAGACGACCGCGGGGTAATGGATGAATTGGCGCAGTTGCAAGCGGATCTCCACGATTATCGTCTGCTTTATTCCCGCACCTGCGACGCCATTGCCGACAGTGGCAAAGCGCCGGGGCCAGAGGTGTCGATGCTCAAGGTTTACGCCTCGGAGTTGTTGCATCGCCTGACGGAATTCAATGTTGAGATTGGTGCTGAGTATGGCGCAGTGGTGGGCGATGTCGCGATTGGCGGCGATTCAACGGCGGATATGCAGGCAGATTTATATTGGCAATTAATGATGGCGCGTCCAGTCACCATATTTGCCGGTGCCAATGAAATACAGCGAGATATTCTCGCCAAAACTGTTCTCGGCCTGCAGGCCTGATCTGGATGCCGACCCTGTGATCGGCAGCAAAGGAGTATAAAAATGTTAAATAAGGGCGCACTTAGTGGTATCCGCGTACTTGATATGACTCGGGTTGTTGCCGGTCCTTACGCAGGCCAAATTTTGGGTGATCTTGGCGCCGAAGTCGTCAAGATTGAACGCAAAGGTGAGGGCGATGACTGCCGTCGCGTTGGCCCGCCGTGGATGGACAATGAGCTTGGCCGCCAAGGCCAAGACTCTACCTATTACCAATCGGTGAATCGCAATAAAAGCTCAATTTCGGTGGATTTTGCCACCGAAGCCGGTGCCGATTTAATTCGCCGATTGGTGGCTAATGCTGATGTGCTGGTGGAAAACTACCGCAGCGGCACTTTGGCGCGTTACGGCTTGGGTTATGAAGAACTTAAAGCCATTAACCCCAAATTGATTTACTGCTCGGTGACCGGCTTTGGCCAAACCGGCCCCTATGCTGGCCGCTCGGGCTATGACTACTTGGTTCAGGCCATGGCGGGGCTGATGTCGGTAACTGGTCATCACGACGGCGAACCGGGCGACGGGCCAATGCGGGTTGGCGTGCCCATTGCTGATATTTGCGCGGGCTTGTACGCGGCGATCTCGGTATTGGCGGCCCTCAATTACCGCAATGTGAGTGGCGAGGGCCAATACATTGATGTGTCACTATTCGATTCGCAATTATCAGCGATGCTCAATACCTTTTCTGGCTGGTTTAACGGCGGGACGGCATTGGGCCGCACCGGCAACGATCACCCCAGTGCCGCGCCCTATGGCGTATTCCCAGTAGACGATGGCTTTATTTTGATTGCCACCTTCAACGACCGTGAATTTGTGCGTTTGTCGGCGGTACTTGGTCATGCCGATTGGGCCACCGACCCCCGCTTCTGCAGCATGGGTGCGCGGG
>NZ_JBFRYA010000034.1:0-2966 GCF_040892635.1 Zhongshania guokunii
ATGGGATCAGGTGGTACCATGTCTCTATGGTCGCCAGGCAAACTGGCTTGGTTGAATGCATGTCTTACGTGCCTAAGCACTGCGTCATTCAATCCAAATAAGGTGGTAAATAAGCTGATATAAACATGTCTTTTCTTGTGTCCAACTTGCGTTGGTTAGCAACAATCCGCTGCAGTTTCTGTCTTTCGATAACCTAACCACTTGATTATATGGTCAAGCCTCACGAGCAATTAGTACAGGTTAGCTCAATGCCTCGCAGCACTTACACACCCTGCCTATCAACGTCCTGGTCTTGAACGGCTCTTTAGGGGGCTCAAGGCCCCAGGGAGATCTAATCTTGGAAGAGGCTTCGCGCTTAGATGCTTTCAGCGCTTATCCCGTCCGAACGTAGCTACCGGGCAATGCCATTGGCATGACAACCCGAACACCAGAGGTTCGTCCACTTCGGTCCTCTCGTACTAGAAGCAGCTTTCCTCAAATCTCCAACGCCCACGGCAGATAGGGACCGAACTGTCTCACGACGTTCTGAACCCAGCTCGCGTACCACTTTAAATGGCGAACAGCCATACCCTTGGGACCGGCTTCAGCCCCAGGATGTGATGAGCCGACATCGAGGTGCCAAACACCGCCGTCGATGTGAACTCTTGGGCGGTATCAGCCTGTTATCCCCGGAGTACCTTTTATCCGTTGAGCGATGGCCCTTCCATACAGAACCACCGGATCACTATGACCTACTTTCGTACCTGCTCGACTTGTCAGTCTCGCAGTCAAGCGCGCTTATGCCATTACACTAACCGCATGATTTCCGACCATGCTTAGCGCACCTTCGTGCTCCTCCGTTACTCTTTGGGAGGAGACCGCCCCAGTCAAACTACCCACCACACAATGTCCTCGAACCAGATAATGGTCCAGAGTTAGAACCCCAACAGTACCAGGCTGGTATTTCAAGATTGGCTCCATGGTAGCTAGCGCCACCACTTCAAAGCCTCCCAGCTATCCTACACAAGTAATATCAGAGTCCACTGTGAAGCTATAGTAAAGGTTCACGGGGTCTTTCCGTCTAGCCGCGGGTATACGGCATCTTAACCGCAAATTCAATTTCACTGAGTCTCGGGTGGAGACAGCGTGGCCATCATTACGCCATTCGTGCAGGTCGGAACTTACCCGACAAGGAATTTCGCTACCTTAGGACCGTTATAGTTACGGCCGCCGTTTACCGGGGCTTCGATCAAGAGCTTCGCTTGCGCTAACCCCATCAATTAACCTTCCGGCACCGGGCAGGCGTCACACCGTATACGTCCACTTTCGTGTTTGCACAGTGCTATGTTTTTGATAAACAGTTGCAGCCACCTGGTCACTTCGACTCCCCTCAGCTTACGGAGCAAGTCCGATCACCAGAGGGAGCGTACCTTCTCCCGAAGTTACGGTACCATTTTGCCTAGTTCCTTCACCCGAGTTCTCTCAAGCGCCTTGGTATTCTCTACCTGACCACCTGTGTCGGTTTGGGGTACGGTTTGTTATAACCTGAAGCTTAGAAGATTTTCTTGGAAGCATGGCATCAACGACTTCGTCCAAAAGAGGACTCGTATTCGCTTCTCAGCCTTAGGGGACCGGATTTGCCTAATCCCCCAGCCTACGAGCTTAAACGCGGACAACCAACGCCGCGATCGCCTAGCCTACTCCGTCCCTCCATCGCAGTTATAACAAGTACGGGAATATTAACCCGTTTTCCATCGACTACGCATTTCTGCCTCGCCTTAGGGGCCGACTAACCCTGTCCTGATTAGCATGGGACAGGAAACCTTGGTCTTCCGGCGGGGGGGTTTTTCACCCCCCTTGTCGTTACTCATGTCAGCATTCGCACTTCTGATACCTCCAGCAGACTTCTCAATCCACCTTCGCAGGCTTACAGAACGCTCCTCTACCATGCGTGCAAGCACGCATCCGCAGCTTCGGTTACACATTTAGCCCCGTTATATCTTCCGCGCAGGCCGACTCGACTAGTGAGCTATTACGCTTTCTTTAAAGGGTGGCTGCTTCTAAGCCAACCTCCTAGCTGTCTGAGCCTTCCCACATCGTTTCCCACTTAATGTGTATTAGGGACCTTAGCTGGCGGTCTGGGTTGTTTCCCTCTTGACAACGGACGTTAGCACCCGCTGTCTGTCTGCCGTGATTGAACTCCTAGGTATTCGGAGTTTGCATGGGGTTGGTAAGTCGGGATGACCCCCTAGCCCAAACAGTGCTCTACCCCCTAGGGTTAGACACGACGCTCTACCTAAATAGATTTCGAGGAGAACCAGCTATCTCCGAGCTTGATTAGCCTTTCACTCCGATCCACAACTCATCCCCAAATTTTTCAACATTTGTGGGTTCGGTCCTCCAATGCCTGTTACGGCATCTTCAACCTGGCCATGGATAGATCGCCCGGTTTCGGGTCTAATGCCAGCAACTAATTCGCCCTATTAAGACTCGGTTTCCCTACGGCTCCCCTATACGGTTAACCTTGCTACTGACATTAAGTCGCTGACCCATTATACAAAAGGTACGCAGTCACAGAACAAGTCTGCTCCTACTGCTTGTACGCATACGGTTTCAGGATCTATTTCACTCCCCTCACAGGGGTTCTTTTCGCCTTTCCCTCACGGTACTGGTTCACTATCGGTCAATTGGTAGTATTTAGCCTTGGAGGATGGTCCCCCCATCTTCAGTCAAGATAACACGTGTCCCGACCTACTTATCGCAAACTTAGTACCACAGATGTGTTTTCGTGTACGGGGCTATCACCCTGTATCGCTAGACTTTCCAGACTATTCCACTAACACTTCTGCTATCACTTGCAGGCTGTTCCCCTTTCGCTCGCCGCTACTAAGAGAATCTCGTTTGATTTCTTTTCCTCAGGGTACTTAGATGTTTCAGTTCCCCTGGTTCGCCTCCTAAGACCTATGTATTCAGTCAAAGGATACCTA
>NZ_JBFRYA010000035.1:0-1779 GCF_040892635.1 Zhongshania guokunii
GCGTTGAGGTGGTTGTCGCGGTAAACGGATTACCTGCTGCATCAGTGCCGGTCACCGTCGCATCGAAGCTGGTATCGGCAGCCAAGTCCGCGCCGTCAACGGCAATGCTGTAGGTGTTGCCCGCCAGCACGGTGCCGCTGTATGGCGTACCGTTGATGGTGAAGCTAACGGTGTCGCCCACTGTTGCATCGCCACCGACGGTGCCCGTTACATCAATTGAAGTACCCGCTTCAGCGGCATTGACGATGTCATCAGGCGTGATGTCATTAACCGTGATTGTTGCGCTCGCTGCCGTATCAACGGTGTGGGTTGAAGTCGTGGTTGCCGTAAATGGATTACCCGCGGCATCAGTGCCAGTCACGGTGGCATCGAAGCTGGTGTCGGCGGCCAAGTCAGCGCCGTCAACGGCAATGCTGTAGGTGTTGCCGGCCAGTACGGTGCCACTGTATGGCGTGCCGTTGATGGTGAAGCTCACCGTATCGCCTGGAGCTGCATCGCCACCGACGGTGCCCGTTACATCAATTGAAGTACCGGCTTCAGCTGCGTTAACAATGTCATCAGGCGTGATGTCATTAACCGTGATTGTTGCGCTCGCTGCAGTATCAACGGTGTGGGTTGAGGTAGTCGTTGCGGTAAACGGATTACCTGCCGCGTCAGTACCCGTTACGGTCGCATCGAAGCTGGTGTCTGCAGCCAAGTCTGCGCCATCCACCGCAATGCTGTAGGTGTTGCCCGCCAGTACGGTGCCGCTGTATGGCGTGCCGTTGATGGTGAAGCTAACCGTATCACCAGGCGCGGCGTCGCCACCGACCGAGCCGGTGACATTGATGCTTGTACCAGCTTCAGCCGCGTTAACAATGTCATCAGGCGTGATGTCATTAACCGTGATCGTTGCGCTCGCTGTCGTATCAACGGTATGCGTTGAAGTCGTGGTTGCCGTGAACGGATTACCCGCGGCATCGGTGCCCGTTACGGTCGCGTCGAAGCTGGTGTCGGCCGCCAAGTCAGCGCCATCAACCGCAATGCTATAGGTGTTGCCGGCCAGCACAGTACCGCTGTATGGCGTGCCGTTAATGGTAAAGCTAACCGTATCGCCCACTGTTGCATCGCCACCTACTGAACCAGTGACGTTGATTGTTGTTCCGGCTTCGGCTGCGTTAACAATATCGTCAGCAGTGATGTCGTTGACCGTGATTGTTGCGCTCGCCGTCGTATCAACGGTATGCGTTGAAGTCGTGGTTGCGGTGAACGGATTACCCGCTGCATCAGTGCCAGTTACCGTCGCATCGAAGCTGGTGTCGGCGGCCAAGTCGGCGCCATCCACCGCAATGCTATAGGTGTTGCCAGCCAAGACAGTGCCGCTGTATGGCGTGCCGTTAATGGTGAAGCTGATTGCGTCACCAACGGTTGCATCGCCACCGACGGTGCCTGTTACATCAATTGAAGTACCCGCTTCAGCGGCGTTCACTACATCGTCAGCGGTGATGTCGTTAACGGTGATTGTTGCACTCGCCGTCGTATCAACCGTGTGGGTTGAGGTCGTCGTAGCCGTGAAGGCATTACCCGCTGCGTCAGTACCGGTCACAGTCGCATCGAAGCTGGTATCGGCCGCCAAGTCTGCGCCGTCAACGGCAATGCTGTAGGTGTTGCCCGCCAGCACGGTGCCGCTGTATGGCGTGCCGTTGATGGTGAAGCTAACCGTATCACCAGGCGCGGCGTCGCCACCCACTGAACCAGTGACGTTAATGCTTGTTCCGGCTTCGGCCGCGTTCACGATGT
>NZ_JBFRYA010000036.1:0-1667 GCF_040892635.1 Zhongshania guokunii
CCCCCTGTGTCAGGCTAGTTGTCGCTTCTAATTTTCAGTTAGAGGCAGTAAATGATGAAAGCAAGATTTACCCAATCGTTCAAAATTCAAGCAGTGAAGAAGGCCTTCAGTCGCAGCAGCGATACAACGCTAAAAGAGGTTGCTGATTCGCTGGGGGTCGGTTACTCCACACTCAATCGGTGGATGGTACAATCCCGAGCCCAAGAATTCGAATCCTTCACCGCTACCGAGGGCACAAGCTTACGCCTTATGTCAAAAGAGAAAAGACCACAAGATTGGAGCTTGGAAGAGAAGCTTAAATTGATTATTGCGTGCGGCCCCTTGGATGATGAGGCCGTTAATGCCCTATGTCGTGAACAGGGCATTTATCCCCACCACATAAAGCAATGGACTCAGGATTTTGTCGGTGGCGCCAAGGCCAAAGCGATTTCGCCGTCTGAAACCAAAAAGCTTAAGCATGAAAACAAGACATTGAAGAAAGAGCTTAACCGTAAAGATAGGGCCTTGGCTGAAACTGCGGCATTGTTGGTGCTCCAAAAAAAAGTCCAAGCGATTTGGGGAAGCAGCGAGGACGACTCACAGTGAGCGCGGTGCGAGACGGCATTGTGAGCTTGATTGATGAGGCACGGTCGACGGGCGCCAGACAGGCCGCAGCGTGCGAGGTGGTTGGCATTAGCGCCAAGACCTATCAGCGCTGGGATCGACGCGACAATGTCGGCGACAGCCGACAAGATACGCTGCACACACCCGCGAATAAACTGTCGACACTGGAGCGACAGCGCATTATCAAACTGGTGAACGAGCCGGCGTACGCTGACTTGGCACCTAGCCAGATTGTCCCGACGCTGGCCGATGAAGGCCGCTATATCGGTTCTGAATCGACGTTATACCGTATCCTGAAGGATGAGAAGCAACTTCACCACCGCCAGAAGTCCAAGCTGGCAACCGCCATTAAAAAGCCCAGAGCCCTAACGGCAACCGCCGCTAATCAAATTTACACTTGGGACATCACCTACCTGCCCACGCGGGTTCGAGGCGTGTTTCTCTATCTTTATGTCGTTATGGATATTTACAGCCGGAAGATCGTTGGCTGGCAGGTGCATGACGAGGAGCGCAGCGTCTTGGCGGCGGAATTAATGACCGATATCTGTCAGCGAGAAGGCATCCAACGTCATCAAGTCACGCTCCATTCTGACAATGGCAGCCCAATGAAAGGGGCGACAATGCTCGCCACATTACAGCAGCTGGGGATCATGCCGTCGTTCAGTCGGCCATCGGTGAGCAATGACAACCCGTATTCTGAATCTCTGTTTCGCACCTTGAAATATCGCCCCAGCTATCCTGAGCGCCCATTTGCAGACTTACATGCCGCGCGGGCTTGGGTGCATGGCTTTGTCCAGTGGTATAACAACGAGCATCGGCATAGCGCGATTAAGTTTGTTACGCCAGTCCAGCGCCATGCAGGAGAAGACGCTCAAATACTGGCTCACCGGCAGCAGGTGTACGAACAAGCCCGTTCAGAGCATCCATTGCGTTGGAGCGGTCATATTAGAAACTGGGAACCGATAAAAGACGTTTATCTTAACCCGGAAAAGCCAGCGGTCGTGGACGAGAAAAACAAGGCGGCATAAATCAATCTGAGGCGACAACTACCTTGAAAAACGCCG
>NZ_JBFRYA010000037.1:0-1656 GCF_040892635.1 Zhongshania guokunii
TGCCGTTAATGGTGAAGCTAACTGTGTCACCAACGGTTGCATCGCCACCGACGGTGCCCGTCACATCAATCGAAGTACCCGCTTCCGCTGCGTTAACAATATCGTCTGCTGTGATGTCGTTAACCGTGATCGTTGCCGCAGCAGACGTATCAACCGTGTGGGTTGACGTAGTCGTTGCGGTAAATGGATTACCTGCTGCATCAGTGCCAGTCACGGTGGCATCGAAGCTGGTGTCGGCAGCCAAGTCGGCGCCGTCCACCGCAATGCTATAGGTGTTGCCAGCCAACACAGTACCGCTGTATGGCGTGCCGTTGATGGTGAAGCTAACCGTATCGCCCACTGTTGCATCGCCACCGACGGTGCCGGTGACGTTGATGCTTCCGCCAGCTTCGGCCGCGTTCACGATGTCATCTGGGGTGATGTCATTAACGGTGATTGTTGCGCTCGCTGCAGTATCAACGGTGTGGGTTGAAGTGGTCGTTGCGGTAAACGGATTACCTGCCGCGTCGGTGCCAGTCACAGTCGCATCGAAGCTGGTGTCGGCCGCCAGGTCCGCGCCATCAACGGCAATGCTGTAGGTGTTGCCGGCCAGCACGGTGCCGCTGTATGGCGTGCCGTTAATGGTGAAGCTAACTGTGTCACCAACGGTTGCATCGCCACCGACGGTGCCCGTCACATCAATCGAAGTACCCGCTTCCGCTGCGTTAACAATATCGTCTGCTGTGATGTCGTTGACCGTGATCGTTGCGGTCGCTGCGGTATCAACGGTGTGGGTTGAGGTAGTCGTTGCCGTAAATGGATTACCCGCCGCGTCTGTACCCGTTACTGTCGCATCGAAGCTCGTGTCGGCAGCTAAGTCCGCGCCATCCACCGCAATGCTGTAGGTGTTGCCCGCCAAGACAGTGCCGCTGTATGGCGTGCCGTTAATGGTGAAGCTGATTGCGTCACCAACGGTTGCATCGCCACCGACGGTGCCGGTGACGTTGATGCTTCCGCCAGCTTCGGCCACGTTCACGATGTCATCTGGGGTGATGTCATTAACGGTGATTGTTGCGCTCGCTGCCGTATCAACGGTGTGGGTTGAAGTGGTCGTTGCGGTGAACGGATTACCTGCCGCGTCGGTGCCAGTCACAGTCGCATCGAAGCTGGTATCGGCCGCCAAGTCGGCGCCATCCACCGCAATGCTATAGGTGTTGCCCGCCAGTACGGTGCCGCTGTATGGCGTGCCGTTAATGGTGAAGCTAACAGTGTCGCCCACTGTTGCATCGCCACCAACCGTACCGGTGACGTTGAGGCTTGTTCCAGCTTCAGCCGCGTTCACGATGTCATCAGGCGTGATGTCGTTGACCGTAATCATTGCAGTCGCTGCCGTATCAACGGTGTGGGTTGACGTAGTCGTAGCAGTAAATGGATTACCCGCTGCGTCAGTGCCCGTTACTGCGGCATCGAAGCTGGTGTCAGCGGCCAAATCGGCGCCATCCACCGCAATGCTGTAGGTGTTGCCCGCCAAGACAGTACCGCTGTATGGCGTGCCATTGATGGTGAAGCTGATTGCGTCGCCCACGGTAGCATCGCCGCCGACAGTACCGGTCACATCAATCGTGCTTCCGGCTTCTGCTGCATTCACGATGTCATCTGGGGTGATGTCGTTAACGG
>NZ_JBFRYA010000039.1:0-1258 GCF_040892635.1 Zhongshania guokunii
TGTAGTGGTCAAGTAAAACTGGCCACGGTTTAGTGGCTAATCCAATACTTCCCCTCGGCGGCATTGGGACTTAAACCACGGTTATGTTGATGTGGTCTTGTTTGGCTGTAATAACCAACAAGGTATTCCGTAATTGATTGCTGAGCATCGGTAAAATTTCGATAACCCAGCGTTGGAACCCACTCTGTTTTTAAGCTCCTAAAGAATCGCTCCATCGGCGCATTATCCCAGCAGTTACCCCGACGACTCATGCTTTGCTCGATTTGATAGCGCCACAAATGTTGACGAAATTTCCGGCTGGAATAATGGCTACCTTGATCCGAGTGAAACATAACTCCTTTGGGTCTTCCCCTCGCTTCAAAAGCCATACTCAATGCCTGGCCGGTAAGCACGCTATCGGGTGATAACGACATCGCCCAGCCTATTGGCTTGCGTGCATATAAATCTATCACCACCGCCAGATAAGCCCAGCGCTGTCCCGACCAAATATACGTTACGTCGCCGCACCAAACCTGATTCGGCTGACTAACTGCAAATTCTCGATCAAGCTTGTTCGGTACGGCAATATGCTCCTGATTAGCTCTCCTGTAGCGATGACTGGGTAATTGACAGCTGACAAGCTCCAGTTCTTTCATTAATCGCGTCGCGCGATACCGGCTGAGCTGAATACCCCTGTCGGTTACGATGGTTGCAATCGTTCGTGCACCGGCGGAGCCATTGCTATCTTTGTGCGCAGACCGAACTTCACTGAGCAGCATGATTCGCTTTAAGCTCGGCATGCTAGGCCGCTTAACCCAATACTTATAGCTGCTGCGATTAACCCCAAACACATCGCAAATTAACGCCACCGCGTGGCTCTCTTTGAGCTTCTCGATTAACGAGAATTGTTCAGGGAGTCTGACATCAAGAGAGCGGTAGCCTTTTTTAGAATTTCCTTTTCTTCCTCAACTCGCCGGAGTCGTTTCTCAAGTTCACGGATTCTTAGCTGATCGGGCGTCATCGGCGTGGCTTGCGGTGAAATACCGTTGCGCTCGGCTCGAAGCTGACGAACCCATTTGTCCATGGTGGATTTACCCACGCCCATCGCTTCTGCAGCATCTCGAATAGAGCGCCCCCGATTAACAACCAGCTGGGCTGCCTCCAATCGAAATTCTGGGCTAAAAGTCGGTCTTGTACGGTTGCTCATTGATCACCTGTATCGTTATAGAGGTGATCATATCACCTCTAATCAGGTGGCCAAATTCACTATGCCACTACA
>NZ_JBFRYA010000040.1:0-1154 GCF_040892635.1 Zhongshania guokunii
AGTCAGCAACTCCTTCTTCGCTTGGCAGATATGATCAGAAAGTAGAATACGTTGAAATGGCGTCTTGGCAGAATCGTATTTCTTCGAGACTTTCGCTCCCCGACGTTCCTTTTCCAGCAGCTTCAATGAGGGCTGGAAGAAATTAACATACTGCCTCAATACGCAATATAACTGGGCCAAGGCTTCCCAGGCTTCCAGGCCTTCAAATCGGTCGTAGCCCACCAGCCTGCGCACGACAGAACCGTTCTTTTCCTCAACATGCGCTTGATCATTTTTTCGGTGTGTTCGCGCCCGTGTAAAAGTAATCCGGTTATCTTCGCAGTAGTCCAGCACATCATAGTTGATGAATTCGCTTCCGCAATCAGTATCGAGTCCCTGCAATCGAAAGGGCAGCAAGTCGTCAGCGACCCGCAAGCCATCAATGACATCTTGAGCACTTTTTCGTAGCAAAGGCATGCATTCCAACCAACCGGTGCAGATGTCAACCAGCGTCAAAGTGTTCAAGAATTGGCCGTTTGTGTTCCCGCCACAATGAGCCACTAGGTCGGCTTCGATAAAACCGGGGGTAACGTCGTCCCAATCAGCAAATGTCCTGACCTGGATTTGATGCTTTAACAAATTACCAGGTCGCGTTGTACTTACACCTTGCCTAATTCTCTCTCGTTCCGGGCTCAGCATGCGATCCACTGTTGCCGGACTGATATGGAGCAAACGCGCCCGCACATCGGCCGAAAGTCGCAGATGGCCATGTTTCTCCATGGACGTGATCAATTGAGGTAGAAAGGGAACGAGACGCTTTGAGCAGATTTTATTGGCCGTACACCAGATTGCAATTAGCGCCTGCTGTACTTGCTCATCATACTGCTGAGCCGAGGGCCGCTTCTTCATCGGAACAGATATATCATCACAGCTCAACAGCCGACTAGCATATTTACGCTCGTAGTCAGTGGCGGCAACAAACCCATCCAGTATCTTTCCCTTTTTCGCCCAGGTCGTATTACGGTAACTATGCCGAACGCTTGCCAGTAACTCCCTGCGGGCAGTCAGGCTCATTAATTTAATCATCTAAATCCCCTAGCTTATCCGTCATAAGTAGTGTGATTTTAAATGAGGCAACGACCCCAAAGTAGTGTGATTTTTAGTGAGTCAATGCG
>NZ_JBFRYA010000041.1:0-1098 GCF_040892635.1 Zhongshania guokunii
CGCGGATTCAAATCCGAAGTGCATCAAAGTTTAAGCTGCTAACGCAGCCCTATGTTCATCCATTAATTCACCTGGATTTTTGAATCCCAGTTTTTTTCTTGGACGAGAATTTAGTTTATTTACCGCGCGCTTCACTTCAGCTTGGCTCACGTTCTTAAAGTCGGTGCTTTTCGGAAAATACTGCCTCAAAAGACCATTAGTATTCTCATTTAAACCCCGCTCCCATGAGCTATAGGGGTGAGCAAAATAAAATTCCGTTGAGAGCGCTTTACTTATTTTTTCATGGTACGCAAATTCTTTGCCGTTGTCGGCCGTTATACTAAGCACTGAACTCATATAAGGCTTGAGCAGCCTAATTGTTGCCTTGGTAACCGCTTTCGCGCTCTTACTGTCGACCTGTGCAGACACGGTGAAATTCGTTACGCGTTCAACGATAGTCACTAGCGCGCCACTGTGGCCTTTGCCAATTACCGTGTCTATCTCCCAATCACCAATCCGCGATTTATCATCAACAACACTTGGCCGATCCTCTATGCTCACGCGGTTTTTTATCTGACCCCGTGTCGATTTTCCGTTCCGACGTTTGTCATATTTCTTCCCCTGTTGACGAAAATGAGTATAAAGGTCGCCCCCTGCCTGCTTATTCGCCCAAACATACAGGTAAATACTTTCATGGCTAATCAAGCGATCTTGATCTGTCAGTAGCCAGCCAGATATCTGCTCTGGACTCCAATCCATACGCAACTTCAATTCAATGGATGCTATCATTTCTGGCGTCATTCTCGTCCGTTTAACCGCCGCCTCACGCCTCAGCACAGCCTTCCCGTGTGCTTGTTTATGACGATACCCTCGGCTCCCAGCATTTCTTGACAACTCTCGGCTTACCGTTGACTGACTTACTTCGATAATCGCGGCTATCTCACTTTGTGTGCATTTTCTTTTCTTTAGCGCCGCTATCTGGCATCGTTGGTCATAGGTCAGTTGCTGGTAAGTTCTCATCATCACTTCATCTCTTGCCGGAGAAAAAGGGGGGAGCTTACCTTCAGCTGGCCGCTTCTTCTACCTGATCAGATGATGCACTTCGGATTTGAATCCGCG
>NZ_JBFRYA010000042.1:0-1055 GCF_040892635.1 Zhongshania guokunii
CGCAGCGACCGCAACGATCACGGTCAACGACATCACAGCAGACGATATTGTTAACGCAGCGGAAGCGGGTACTTCGATTGATGTGACGGGCACCGTCGGTGGCGATGCAACCGTTGGTGACGCAATCAGCTTCACCATTAACGGCACGCCATACAGTGGCACCGTACTGGCGGGCAACACCTACAGTATTGCCGTTGACGGCGCCGACTTAGCGGCAGACACCAGCTTCGATGCCACTGTGACGGGCACTGATGCCGCGGGTAATCCATTTACCGCAACCACGACTTCAACGCATACCGTTGATACGTCTGCTGCGGCAACGATCACGGTCAACGACATCACACCTGACGACATTGTTAACGCTGCTGAAGCTGGAACAAGCATCAATGTCACCGGTACAGTGGGTGGCGATGCAACAGTGGGCGACACCGTTAGCTTAACGATTAACGGCACGCCTTACAGCGGTACTGTCTTGGCAGGCAACACCTACAGCATTGCCGTTGATGGCGCCGACTTAGCGGCAGACACCAGCTTCGATGCGACCGTAACGGGCACTGATGCCGCGGGCAATCCATTTACCGCAACGACTACCTCAACCCACACCGTTGATACGACAGCGAGCGCAACGATCACGGTTAATGACATCACGCCAGATGACATTGTGAACGCGGCCGAAGCCGGAACAAGCATTAACGTCACCGGTACTGTTGGTGGCGATGCAACCGTTGGTGACGCAATCAGCTTCACCATTAACGGCACGCCATACAGCGGTACTGTATTGGCTGGCAACACCTACAGCATTGCGGTGGATGGCGCCGACTTGGCCGCCGATACCAGCTTCGATGCCACAGTAACGGGCACTGATGCCGCGGGCAATCCGTTTACGGCTACCACGACCTCAACCCACACCGTTGATACGACGGCGAGCGCAACAATCACTGTTAACGACATCACACCTGATGACATCGTGAACGCGGCCGAAGCCGGAACAAGCATTAACGTCACTGGTTCAGTGGGTGGCGACGCCGCGCCTGGTGATACGGTTAGCTTCACCA
>NZ_JBFRYA010000043.1:0-1037 GCF_040892635.1 Zhongshania guokunii
CATTGAACGTGGCTACCCCATTAAGGAAGTTGCCAATCATTTAGGTATTTCGGATAAGACGCTATACAACTGGGTCAACCGTTTTAGGGTGCCTAGTAATGAACGTGGTACCCAAGATGATCTCACCGCGGAGAACCGGCGCCTCCGAGCAGAGTTGCGTCGGATGACGGAAGAGCGGGATATTTTAAAAAAGGCAACGGCATACTTCGCAAGGGAGTCAGAATAAAGTATGCCTTTATCAAAGTTAACTGCCAGTATTACGCAGTGCGCACCTTGTGTCGCGCACTGCGTATCGAGCGCAGTGGCTATTATGCTTGGCTCAAAACCCCAAAATCTCATCGTACTCGCAGTAACGACAAGCTGACATCAACACTTAAGCAGCTGTGGATGGAGAGTGGCTGTGTTTATGGTTACCGTAAACTGCATGCTGACCTCCAGGAGATGGGATTTGATTGCAGCCCTAATAAAGTTGCAAGGCTATGCCAGCATGCTGGCATACGGGCCCAGATTGGATATAAACGCCGCAAGGGATACTACGGAGGTCGACCCACTGTCGTTGCCGACAATCACCTAGACAGGCAGTTTATCGTTGATAAGCCCAATCAGTCATGGGTGACTGACATCACGTATATCAGAACCTATGAAGGCTGGCTTTATCTTACGGTAGTCATCGATCTTTACTCTCGACAAGTCGTTGGTTGGTCGATGAACCAGCGAATGACAGTTGATTTAGTATTGGACGCACTATTGATGGCCATATGGCGCCGTAAGCCTGTGAGCCAGGTGTTAATCCACTCGGATCAAGGTTCACAATTTACCAGCGGTGAGTGGCAGTCGTTTCTCAATGCCAACAATCTTAAAGCGAGTATGAGTCGCCGGGGTAATTGTCACGATAATGCAGTAGCCGAAAGCTTTTTCCAGCTTCTTAAACGAGAACGTATCCGGCGCAAAATATATAAAACAAGAAGGGAAGCCAAAGAAGATATCTTTAATTACATCGAAATGTTTTACAACTCGACACGCAAGCATGGTACAAA